>JAQWAJ010000156.1 GCA_028707745.1 Bacteroidales bacterium
GAAATGTATCATGGTACATTCTTTTACCGGTGCAATGTTTCAGATGCCAAGGAGATCTACCAGATTTATCTGCCTGAAGGCCGGTATTTTTATCAGGCGATCATCACCTGCACCTGTGGAGGAGATTCCTGCATGCTGGCAGGATACCCGGTGGGATATGGCTTTCAAAAATACGCATTTGACCAGGCTGATATTGTGAGGGGACAAATAACCCGGTCGCAACCCACATTCAAGTAAACAGGTTTTACGTACCTTTGTACCCGCAAAGAGTCACGTGATGTATATAGAAGTCTGTAAATCAAAGATTCATAAGGTTACTATTTCGGAGGCCAACCTTCAGTATGTGGGAAGTATTACCATTGATGAGGACCTGATGGATGCCGCCAATCTGATCGAAAATGAGAAGGTTCAGGTTGTTAACCTGAACAACGGCGAGCGCCTCGACACCTATGTTATCAAAGGAAAACGAAATTCGGGAATCATCTGTTTGAACGGACCTGCAGCCCGAAAGGCCCAGGTTGGCGATGTGGTCATCATCATCTCGTTTGCGATGATGGACTTCGAGGAAGCAAAAAGCTTCAAGCCGAGCCTCGTTTTTCCTGATACTGCGACAAACAAATTGGTTCGCTTCGCTCACTAATTATGCGCTGCGCGCTAATTGTGCCGGGCTGTCGCCCGACTAATCAGCACATCAGCACATCAGCTCATCAGCTCATCAGCACATCAACTCATCAGCTCATCAGCACATCAGCACATCAAAATGGCCACAAAAACTACTTTCAGCTGTAAAAATTGCGGTGCCAATTCAGCGAAATGGATCGGACGCTGCCCGAGTTGCGGAGAGTGGAACACCTATATTGAGGAGGAGGTGATCAAGTCGCCCCGGCCAGGAAAACCAAGAACCATAAGCCAATCGACACCCAAGAGGCTTCCTGAGATCGACCGGCTGGCCTTTCAGCGGATCAAAAGCGGAATTGTGGAGTTCGACCGGGTAACCGGCGACGGGCTGGTTCCGGGATCGCTGGTTCTGATTGGCGGAGAGCCGGGCATCGGAAAATCGACCCTCGTGCTGCAGATGGCCCTTCGTCTGAAAGACAAAAAGGTTTTATATGTATCGGGTGAAGAGAGCTTGCAGCAACTGAAGCTCCGGGCAGAACGCATCGGCGGGGATCATGACGGATTTTACCTGTTAAGCGAAACCTCCCTGGAAAGTCTTTTAAGGCAGCTGGATGAGTTTCAGCCTGAACTGCTGATCGTTGACTCGATACAAACGCTTGTCACCGAGCGTGTCGACGGATCGGCAGGCACCATCAGCCAGATCCGAGAGTGCGCCACCGACCTGATGAAATTTGCCAAAGAGAGCCAGACACCCGTCATCCTGATCGGGCATATCAATAAAGAAGGCAACCTGGCCGGTCCAAAAGTTCTTGAACACATGGTCGATACCGTCCTTCAGTTCGAAGGTGACCTGCATCACCAATACCGAATTCTCAGAGCCAGCAAAAACCGGTTTGGCTCGACCGATGAGCTCGGTATCTTTGAAATGAACTCGCAGGGTTTGCGCGAAGTCTCCAATCCGTCGGAACTCCTGCTCTCGAACAGGGACCTGTCGCTCAGCGGCAATGCCATCTCGGTATCCATGGAGGGGCAACGCTCACTGCTGCTCGAAACTCAGGCACTGGTCAGTACCACGGTTTACTCAAATCCGCAGCGTTCTACTATGGGCTTCGATCCACGTCGCCTGAACATGCTGCTCGCCGTACTGGAAAAACGTGCCGGGTTCCGGCTGGCCACGAAGGATGTATTCCTGAATATGGCCGGAGGAATGCGGATTACCGATCCGGCAACGGATCTGTCAGTGATTGCCGCCATTCTCTCTTCAGATAAGAATCAACCCCTGGATCAGCAATTTTGTTTTACCGGAGAGATCGGCCTTTCGGGGGAAGCACGTCCGGTGAACCGCATCGAAACCCGCCTGGCCGAAGCCAGCCGGCTTGGCTTCAGACGGATATTCATTCCCGCCTATAACAAAAAGGGAATCGATATCAAAAGATTCGATATCGATATTGTGCCTATCCGGCACCTGGGCGACCTGTTGAAAGAGCTGTTCGCCTAGAATTCGTCGAAATCAGATTTTCTCCTTTTTTCGGGCTTCACTTCCTTCGGTTGCGAACCGTCACAATCCAGCGGATCCGACATATAAAGCGGACGTTCAAAATCACCTTTCGAAATATTCAGCGTCGGATCAGCATATACTTTCTTCATAAAAATCGCCCAGATCGGCAACGCCATGTTCGAACCCTGCCCCTTTTCATGATTGGTGAAATGAACAATCTTGTCCTCTGCACCCGTCCAGGCTGCGCCTACGAGGTTCGGAACAATCCCCACAAACCAACCATCTGCGTAACTATTGGTCGTACCGGTTTTACCGGCTATCGGATTGGTAAATTCATATTTATTACGTAGCCGCCTTGCCGTTCCTTCGGTACTGGTTACTCCCTCCATCATGTAAAGCATCTTGTATGCGGTTTCGTCGCTCATCGCAACCTCCTCATGGGTGGTGAACGTAGCCAGCACATCACCATGCTTATCCTCGATGCGGGTTACCATGGTCGGCTCTACCCAAACACCTTTGTTTGCATAGGCGGTGAAAGCTCCGGCAACTTCATACACCGGCAGGTCGACGGCACCGACACATATCGGGATGACCGGATCGATCGGTGATTTGATTCCCAGCTTCCGGGCCACTTCGATAACCGCTTCGGGGTTATACTGTTTCATCACCCAGGCGGCTATCTGATTTAATGATTTTGCCACCCCTGTCCTAAGGGTAACCATCTGTCCATCAAGCTCTTTCGTCTCTGAAAATTGGGGTTCATAGGTACTTCCCTCGATCCCGCCGAAATTTCCCTTAAACACCACCGGAACATTCGGGACCTCATAACAGGGAGAGATTCCGTTTTCCATGGCAACCGTATAAACGAACGGTTTGAATACCGACCCTACCTGGCGCTTGCCCTGCATGATCTGATCATACTGGAAGTAACGGTAATCGGGACCACCGACATACGCCTTAACGTAACCGGTTTGCGGAGTGATCGCCATGAAAGCCGATCGGAGATACCTCTTATAATACTTAATAGAGTCCATCGGGGTCATCACCGTGTCGATCTCCCCTTTCCAGCTGAAAACGCTCATCTGGGTCGGAGTATTGAATATTTTATCGATCTCGGCATCCGAGAGGTGTTGTTCCTTTTTGAGTACCCGGTAGCGCTCGCTCCATCCTTTGGCAGCATTCATCGACCGGGTGATTTCCTCGTCAGATGCGGTATTGGAGAAAGGGGTGCGCCGCAGTTTACGCAATTCGTTATCGAATGATCTTTGCAGATCTTTGCTAAGATGCTCTACAACAGCCTCTTCCGCATATTGCTGCATGTGAGAATTGATGGTTGTATAAATCTTCAACCCGTCGCGGTACAAATTATACGGGGTTCCATCGGGTTTGGTGTGCTTGTAGCAAAATCCCCTGAGTGGATTGGCATCCCAGGCCTCTTGGCCCTCGGTGCTTTCGGGGCGTTTTTCCATGAGAACCCCGCGCAGATACTCCCGAAAATACGTGGCCCGGCCCACTTTATGATCAACCCGGTGATAATCGAGACCCAGGTCCATAGCCTTGGCTCTGGCAACAGTCGCCGCGTTAGCATAACCGCGTGATTCCATCTTATCCAGAACCGCATTTCGTCGGGGAAGTGTGTTCTTGGTCCCGTAACGGATCGGGTTGTACAGCGATGGATTTTTAACCATGCCGGCCAGCATGGCCGCTTCATGAATTTCAAGTTTGCTGGCAGGTTTATTGAAATAGACCCAGGAGGCAATTTCCACACCCTGTGCATTGTTTACAAAGCTCATCTTATTCAGATAGAGGGCGAGTATCTCTTCCTTGGTAAATGTTTTCTCCAGTTTTACCGCAATCACCCATTCACGGAATTTCCGGATGGCAAAGCTGATCGGATTGCTATAAGTTTCTTCCCTCGGAAACAGGTTTTTAGCCAACTGCTGGGTCAGGGTACTTCCGCCACCCATATCCTGCCTTAACATCAGACTCTTCACCATCACCCTCACCAGGCCTCTGAAATCGATGCCCGAATGTTTGTAATAACGTTGGTCCTCAATGGCAACGATGGCATTGACCATGTAAGGGCTGATCTGTTTAAAGGGTATGATCTCCCGGTTTTCATCCTCTGAGAAAAAGGTACCCAGCGGGATTCCATCCTCTGAAATCACCTGAGTAGCCTCCAGCAACTTTGGATTTTCAAGCTCCTCGAAAGAAGGCATGAAACCCAGCCAGCCTCTTGAAATCATGATAAACAGAAGGAAGACAAAAACCACCCCTCCCCCGAAAATCAACCAGAATATTTTCAGATATTTTTGTGTATGATCGACCGTTTTCATAATCAGATAAAATTGCCGGTGCAAAGGTAATATTTAAGTTCTCCTGTAATACCCACTTCAACCCCTCCCTTGATGATGGACGAAAGTCAACGGCTATTTCCATCCGGGTCAGGGGGATATACCTCTCTCTCTCCTCCCTTTCGACCGAGTTTTAATCAAAAAGGCATCATAACCTCAGAAAATTATTTAATCTTTGTGCGATTTTTTAAAAAGGAACCAATCCAAAATGGCTGAGAATCTTGTTATTGTAGAATCACCCGCTAAAGCTAAGACTATTGAGAAGTTTCTGGGGAAGGATTATTTGGTGAAATCCAGCTTCGGGCATATCAGGGATCTCGCTAAAAAAGAGTACGGGATCAATATTAAAAAGAACTACGAACCCCACTATATTATCTCTCCGGATAAGAAGAAGATCGTTGCTGAACTGAAGAAGTTATCCCTGGAATCCAAGAACATCTGGCTCGCTTCCGATGAGGACCGCGAAGGAGAAGCCATCTCATGGCACCTTGCGGAAGTATTGGATATCCCGGCTGATAAAGCCCGTCGTATTGTCTTTCACGAGATCACCAAGGAAGCGATCGTTAAAGCCATTCAGAATCCCCGGTCGATCGATCAGAATTTAGTGAACGCCCAACAGGCCCGCCGCGTACTCGACCGCCTGGTTGGTTTTGACCTGAGTCCGGTTTTATGGAAAAAAGTGAAACCCTCCTTGTCGGCCGGCCGTGTTCAGAGTGTGGCCGTCAGACTGCTGGTTGAGCGCGAACGCGAAGTCCTCGGTTTTACTTCAGTTCCGGTGTACCGGGTAATAGCTGTTTTTGATGTAACCGGACCGGATGGTAAAGCCATGGAGTTAAAGGCAGAGCTGGATCGCAAATTTGCCACCCGTGAGGAAACGATGGCTTTTCTGGAGAGTT
>JAQWAJ010000157.1 GCA_028707745.1 Bacteroidales bacterium
ATTGAAACGCTGCTCGGAACAGAGGGCTTCGATGCGGTATTTGTCGGTACCGGTGCCGGGTTGCCCATTTTTATGAACATTCCGGGTGAAAACCTTAATGGGGTGTCGTCAGCCAATGAGTTTCTCACCCGCATCAATCTGATGAAAGCTTATGATGAAAGCTTCGATACACCGGTAAGGACCGGTCAGCGGGTAGTTGTGGTCGGGGGTGGTAATGTGGCTATGGATTCCGCGCGGGCTGCCATAAGAATGGGAGCTGAGGTGACCATTGTTTACCGGCGGTCGGCCGACGAGCTGCCGGCACGGGCCGAAGAGGTACACCATGCCCGTGAAGAGGGGATAAACTTCCTTTTCCTGACTAATCCGGTAGAGATTATCGGGAATGAAAAGGGATGGGTTACCGGGATCAAATGTATCAAAATGGAGCTCGGAGATCCTGATGAGGGCGGCCGGCGCCGGCCGGTTGTGGTGCAAGGCTCTGAGTTTACCTTCGGCACCGATACCGTGATCATGTCGCTGGGCACCTCTCCCAACCCGTTGATAGTCAATACAACGCCCGGACTGGAATCGGACCAGAAAGGTTGTGTCAGATCGCTTGACGAACACGGGACTACAACATTTGAGGGTGTATTTGCCGCAGGCGATGCGGTTACCGGTGCTGCCACCGTGATACTGGCCATGGGAGCTGCACGTAAAACGGCAAAAGCCATCGATGAATATGTGAAATCAAAATATCCCCGGGAGCATTTTCCGGATTAATGAAAACACCATGAACAATATTGATGAAATTACAATCTGCCTGGGTAGTTCCTGTTATTCAAGAGGCAACAATCTCACATTGGAAAAAATAAAAACCTATCTTAGTGAGCACAATATAAAGAGCCGAGTCTCCTTCAAGGGACATCTCTGCGAAGGGAAATGCAAGATGGGCCCGGTCATAGAGATTAATGGCAAAGTGATTTGTAATGTGTCAGAAAAAACAATAATTCCGATACTTGAGGAGCACCTCACTACCTTAACCAGAACCTGAACCCAATGTCAAGCCTAGCCTTACTTCTCCCCACAGTTTTTCTCGGATTCTTCGCCATGCTGAACCCCATCGGCAACACACCGGTATTTATCTCCATGGTGGGTGAAGCTGACAAGGCAATCATGAAAAAAGTCGCCCGCCGGGCTGTATTCACTGCCTTTATTATTATCGCCATTTTCTGCCTGTTCGGGCATTTGATCTTCAAGATGTTCGGTATCACCCTCCCGGCCTTTCAGATCGCCGGAGGCATAATCGTGTTTTTTATCGGTTACGACCTGTTGCAGGGCAAAGCGGCCGGGGCACAACATTCAACGGTGCCGCTCACATTGCAGTCGTATGAGGATATGGCCATATCTCCGCTGGGCATTCCCCTGCTGGCCGGACCGGGGACCATCTCCACAGCCATGAACTTTGTGGGCGAAGGAGGCAGCTTTGTGGCGACCTTACTGATCGTTCTGGTTTTCGGCGTGGTTTGCCTGCTGACCTATTATATGTTCGTTGTAAGCAAACAGATTTCAGAAAAGATAAGTCCGCCACTAATCCGGGTGATTTCCAGAATCATGGGGCTCATCCTGGCAGTGATTGCCGTTCAGATGTTTATCAGCGGTGTGTTCAACGTAATCAAAGAGTACCCGAAATAATTATTCCACTAAGTTTAATCTAATTTAACTGGGATAATGAATTCCCGTCCCCAGGAATGGTTGATATAACCTTTATGTTGAAATCGCCCAATAATCATAGCCGGGTGGGTTTTATAAGTTTGCGCATATGCAAATATATTCTGGGTAGTTAGCGGTAAATGTTTTGCTATTTCCGATTCTTCTTCTTCTGACAAGGTCCATTTTACTGCGAAAACATCGGCCTCGTTTTCCTGAATTTCATTTATTTTCTGATATTCCGAGCTCTCAACAAACACCTCTTTTTTACCATGCAAGAGGATATGCCCGGCTTCATGAAAGAATGTAAACCAGAAAACATCATTTCGTTTGTACCTGCCCGACAATTGGATTAATGGGGCATCATTGATCCATCGGGTGGTCCCATTAATCGGAGCCTTAGGCAGACATGGAGTATGAACCACTTTTACACCGGCAGAGAGGCAAATTTCGTGTAATCGTTGAAAGAAATCTGTGGGATGATCAGCCATTATCTGTTTTATGTCTGGCAGTATTTCCCTGAATCTTTTCTCAGAATACATGGCAGCCTTCAGCGGTTCAGCCTGCAACTCTCCTCTCCGGATAAATGCGGACACAGCATGCGGTTCATGCGCATGTGCCAGAGAGATCCGGAAAACTACCTTTAGCTCCTGGTTCAAGTAATAATCATTCCACGCCATGTAATGAGCGAATCCAAAAAAAGACAATAGCTCAGCAATCTTTTCGGTGTCAGTATTGGCAGGTTTCAGCCAGCCTTTTTTTACCATATCAGCAAACGGAAAATGCCGTACCCATTCCGCAGATTCCCCCAAAACCTTCTGGTACTTTATCCGGGCGAGGTATTCATCGTATCCTAACTGCCGGTTCATCCAAAAATGGGCAGGTATTTTTGTCGCATACTCAAATTGCACAGCCATATCCGGAGTTATAGCACTATCTCCCTTCAATATAGCAGTAATAGTTTTCTCCGGTTTACCACTGCGAATAGCAAACTCTTTTGGCCCCATGCCCATTTCATCCAGTTTTTCCGCAAGCGTTTCACCAGGATGCGGAACTACTTTGGGAATATATTCGTTCTTTAACATAGCAATCACATCTCCTTGTGATAGTTAACAATACTAATTATTTCAACCCCTTTAATATCCTTCCAGATGTACTGGCCATCTGCATTGCTGGGTATAGGGTCTTCATGAGGCTTGAAAAGCAAACGGTAAGGTTGGTCCAGATCACAAGCCCACACTCCTTTTTTATTTTCAGTTAGTTCGTGATAATTTCCCGGCAAATTTCTTGTATCCTCAAGTGTTTCAGAGCACATCAGATCAGTTAATCTAAGTCGGATCTTCGAAGCACGAATTGTTCCGTACTCCTTCACTATGTTTTTATCGTTATTAACCAGCTTTCTAAGCTTTCTGTCCTTAAATGTTATATTCACTGCAAAGATACAATTATTTTAATTAACATCATCTGTTAATTATTTATTCTAAAACATGTCAGACCAATGAGGTAACCCAGGAATTAGTGTTAAGTTCTATAAAAATAGTGTAAAAGCTACGGCAATATCCGTCAAAATATCTTTCATATGTATTATCTATCAATACAATAGCTGCAATGCAATCCAGTCAGACAATAAGATGGTCGCTTAGTGAGATATTTGTACTTTTGGTACTCTCATCATAAAGTCCTAAAACCATGAAAATCCATGTTCCTTTTTTAACCGCATTTTTGCTCATTTCGGCTTCGGCTTTCAGTATCGATTCCATGGATACGCGCCTGCTGAAACAGCCTGCCGTGAGCGCCACGCACATCGCCTTTATCTATGCCGATGATTTGTGGGTCGCCGGAACCGATGGCAGTGAACCACGCAGAATGACTGTGGATGAAGGAATTGAATCGAATCCGGTTTTTTCACCGGATGGTAAACTGATCGCCTTCAGCGCCCAGTATGACGGGAATACCGATGTTTTCACCATCCCCGTTGAAGGGGGCGTTCCAACCCGGTTAACCTGGCACCCCGACGCTGATCTGGTCAGGGGATTCACGCCGGATGGTAAAAATGTGGTGTTTGCCTCTCAGCGACAGGTATTTACCAGACGCTATTTCCAACTGTTCACGGTTCCTGTCACCGGGGGCTACCCCACTCAGATTCAAATTCCAAATGCCTGGACCGGCACTTTTTCACCTGACGGGAAAAAGATGGCCTACTCCCCGATATCACCCGTAAACGGACAATGGAAGCACTACCGTGGCGGTACGATTTCCACCATCTGGATTTTCGCCTTTGATGATCAATCGGTCGTTAAAATTCCGCAGCCCAAAGAAGGATGCAACGACTCAGATCCGATGTGGATCGGTAACACCATTTATTTCAGGAGCGACCGGAATGGGGAGTACAACCTGTTTTCCTGCGATCCGAGCGGCAATAACATCAAGCAACTGACTCAATTCACAGATTTTCCGGTCATTAACATCGGTTCCGGTAATGGGAACATCATTTTGGAACAATCCGGATATCTCCATTTGTTCAATGTGAAATCAGGGAATCCCGAAAAACTGACCATCGGAATAGCGGCCGATTTGCTGGAGCTTCGTCCGCGGTATGTCAAGGGAAACAGTTACATCCGGAGCGCCGGGATCTCTCCGACCGGAGTTCGTGCCGTATTCGATTTCAGGGGTGACATTATCACGGTTCCGGCAGAAGACGGTGATCCGCGAAATATCACCCTCAGCCAGGGAGTTCATGAGAAATTCCCGTCCTGGTCGCCCGATGGAAAAACCATTGCCTGCTTTTCGGATGCTTCGGGTGAGTATGAGCTGAACATCCTGCCACAGGATGGCAAGGGCACGGTCAGGGCCATCAAACTCAGTGGCTCCGGTTTTTATGCCAATCCTCACTGGTCGCCTGATGGTAAAAAGATCTCTTATGTCGATAATGGCCGTTCGTTGTACGTGATGAATGTAGACTCAGGGGTATCAAAAAAGATCGATACTGACGAGGTATACTCTCCGGGCGACTACCGGGAATCATTCGGAAGCTGGAGCGCTGATTCAAAGTGGCTGGCCTACGACAAGCAGATGGAAACCAGTTTCCGGAGGGTTTATCTGTACTCCGTCGATCAGGATAAATCTATCGCGGTGACTGATGGGTTGAGCGATGCCAGCGAACCCAAAATCGACCCCAGCGGGAAATATCTGTACTTTCTGGTCTCCACCGATGCCGGTCCGGCCCTGAACTGGTTCGATCAGTCGAACAACGATGTCCGCGTAACCAGTTCGATTTATCTGGTCACCCTTCAGAAAAGCACGGTTTCTCCGTTGGCCCGAAAAAGCGATGAGGAGAGCGTAACTGCTGAGAAAAAAGAAGAAACGCCATCTGGAAAAGACAAAAAAGACAAAAAAGATAAAAAGGAGGCAGTGCCTGAAAAAGCCGCTGCCACACTGGTCATTGACTGGGATGGGATCGACACCCGGATCATCGATCTGCCCATCCAGGCCGGGAGCTACTCGCAGCTCAGCGTACCCAAAGAGGGTGAGATTTATTATGTTGCCTTCGACCCGTCGGCTGGGAAAGGATCTTTGCACAAGTATGACCTCAGCAAACGTAAGGATTCGGAGATCATGGATCTCGACGGCTATCTCTTTTCGGGCGACCGTAAAAAGATGCGCTACAATAAGGCCGGC
>JAQWAJ010000158.1 GCA_028707745.1 Bacteroidales bacterium
GAGCGGCCGGACGTTCATCTCCAAGGGGTTGCTGCGGAGAGCCAGTGTGATAGCCCGAAAGAACGTTCTGTTATATCAGAATCTGATCAGTGAGGAGCATCCGTTAATCGGTATTGAACCTTCTGCGATTCTGGGATTCAGGGATGAATTCCCCGATTTGGTTGGTCTGGATTTGAGAGAGCGTGCATTTCAGTTAGGAAAGAATTCGATGCTCATTGAGGAATTTTTGGAACGGGAAATCAAAGCAGGAAGGGTAACCACAGATGATTTCACGCAGGAATCGAGGAGTATTCTGCTGCATGGACACTGCCAGCAGAAGGCTGTAGCTTCCACTTCATCAACCCTGTTTGTATTAAGTTTCCCGGCAAATTTCACCTGCATAGAGATACCGTCAGGTTGCTGTGGAATGGCCGGAGCATTCGGGTTTGAAAAGGAACATTATGAACTATCGATGAAGATCGGGGAACTGGTTCTATTTCCCTGGGTAAGAAATACAAAAACGGATGATATAATCTGTGCACCAGGCACATCCTGCAGGCATCAGATCCTTGATGGCACGGGAAGAAAAGCATTGCATCCGGCAGAGGTTCTTTATGATGCCATGATCTGATCCTGAGTATCCTTCACGCAGTCATGCAAAACGACCGGAAGGGTGAAGTTCCCGGGATATTTAGGCTGGATCGTTGAATAGAACGCTGAGATTATTTCGGCATCCTGCTGCAGGCTTGCGCCGGGATTCAGTATCGGGCCGATACCGACCACTTTTCGCCGGTAATCGATATAACCCAATATGATAGGAACATCGGCCTGTTTTGCAATATAATAGAACCCGCTTCTCCACACAACCACAGCCTTTCTGGAACCTTCAGGTGACATAGCCAGATAAAAACTGTGGGACTTGCTGATTCTTTCTGATAGAATTTCCACCAGGTTCTCATGTTTTTTCCGGTCCACCGGAACGCCGCCAATCCAAAGGAAAAATCGTTTAAATGGGAAATGAAACAGCTCAGATTTCATCAGAAAATGGATATCCAACCCATGATAGAACTTAAAGACCATGCCATGAACAAAATCCCAGTTACTGGTATGTGGTCCGCCAATAATCACGCATTTGGGAATATCAGAAATATTTCCGCTGACTTTCCATCCTGATATCAGGAGATAAAATCTGGCAAGTAATTTCTGCAGCGACGATTTCATTGAGGTCAAAAGTGATACAATTTTTTGACAATCAGTTAATATCCTTTTGCAGTATCATCACCCCGAGGATCAGCGCCGCCCTCCATCGTACCATTTGGCCAGATTAGTATCGCATCGACACGTCCGATTTTACCTGTTTTCTTTAAATGTTGCCCCATCGACGTCAGCCTCATCACTGAAACCGTATCAATCGCTTCGGGCTCATATTGTATGATATCCGGAAGCCATTGGTGGTGAAAACGTTTAGCTGAAACTGCCTGCTGCATGGTCATACCATGATCGATCACGTTCAGTACGGTCTGAAAAACAGAGGTTATGATCGTTGATCCGCCGGGACTTCCCACAACCATGAACAGTTTATGATCTTTGGTAATAATTGTTGGCGTCATGCAGCTTAGCATCCGTTTTTCGGGGGCGATTGCATTGGCTTCATTTCCAATGAGACCGTAAAGGTTGGGCGATCCCGGTTTTGAGCTGAAGTCATCCATTTCATTATTCAGGAAGAATCCCCCACCCTTGACTACGATTTTACAGCCATAGCCACCGTTTAATGTTGTGGTTGCAGAAACGGCGTTACCCCATTGATCTGCAATGGAATAGTGTGTAGTTTCGAGGCTCTCTTTCAGAACAATTTTACCATAAAAAACGGAATCCGAAGGTGTGGCCCGCTCTTTTTGGATTTCATCTGCCCGTTTAATCAGGTATCTGGGTTCTGTGAGTTTATCCACCGGGATTTCAGTGAATGCAGGATCGCCCAAATACTCAGCACGGTCAGCATAAACGCGCTTTTCAGCCTCCACCATGTAATGAACGGATTCAACCGTGTTGTGCCCCATGGAGGCGACATCCCAGTTCGACAGTATCCCCAAAAGCTGTTTTAATGCAACACCGCCACTTGACGGAGGCGCCATGGAATAGAAGTGGTAATTCCGGTAGTCACCTTCGATCGGCTCTCTCCAGACGGATTCATATTTCGCCAGATCCTCAAGTGTAATCAACCCTCCCGATTCTTTCATCTGATCTACAATATATTGGGCAGTCTGGCCCGCATAGAATCCATCCCGTCTGAAGTCTCTTATCCGTTCCAGCGTGTTAGCCAGGTCGGTCTGAATCAACAAATCGCCCTCGCTCCAGGTGGAGTCGTTCACAAAGGCAGGTTTCGTGGTATTTCTTTCGAGAATGGTGGTTTGAATGGAATTCAGGCTGATTGCCTGAGCCTTGGTTATGCGGAACCCATTTCGGGCCATATCGATGGCAGGCTGAATGACGGAATTCCAGGGCAGTGATCCGAATTTTTCATGTGCCTTCAGCATTCCGTCAACGGTTCCAGGCACTCCGGCGGCCAGAATGGTTTCAGAGCTGAGCCCCCTGGCTACTTCTCCGTCAGGACCGAGGAACATGTCTCTGGAAGCAGCCATCGGAGCCTTTTCACGGTAATCCAAAGTATAAACCTTACCAGCTGATGTACGCGTAACCCAGAAACCACCTCCGGCAATATTACCAGCGGCCGGATAACAGACAGCCAGTGCAAATTCAACTGCCACTGCAGCATCCATGGCATTTCCGCCTTTTTTAAGGATCATCAGTCCGATACGGGAAGCTTCAGGATGTGCGGTAACCACCATCCCCTGTTTGCCTGTAACGCCCATGCCCACGGGAACTCTTTCAGCGCAGGAGCTTAACAGGACAATACTTAACAGGAATATAACAACCTGTTTCCATGAAAACTGGTACATCGAATTATGATTTGCACTAAAAGTACAAATTTCCCATTCAGATCGAATGCTATTTCTTCTTGTTCCCGGCAGCCTTTAATGTATTCTGCAGAAGAACCAACCGGGTCATCAGGCCAACTCCTCCGGGGACCGGCGAAATAAAGGAACATTTGGGTGCCACATTATCAAAATCAACATCTCCGCGAAGCATAAATCCCGATTTTGTCAGTGTCGATGGCACCCGGGTCGTGCCAACATCAATAACTGCTGCTCCCTCTTTGACCATGTCGGCAGTGAGAAAGCCCGGCTTGCCCAAGGCAGCCACGATAATATCGGCCTGAAGACAAAGTTCCTTTAGCCCGATAGTATTGCTATGGCATAAGGTTACCGTGCAGTTTCCGGGTTTTGATTTTCGGGATAACAGGATCGACAAGGGCGTCCCTACGATATTGCTTCGTCCGATAATTACACAATGACGTCCGGATGTTTCAATGTTGTAATATTCAATCAGTTGCAAAATCCCGGATGGTGTAGCAGAAAGAAAACACGGTAATCCCAGCACCATTTTCCCCACGTTCACCGGGTGAAAACCATCGACATCCTTTGACGGATCGATGGCTTCCAGGACTTTATTTTCATTGATATGTCTGGGAAGAGGTAGCTGAACGATAAACCCGTCGACAGAGGGATCATTATTGAGCTTATCAATAGCTTCCAACAATTCAGATTCCTTGACATCATCATCAAAACGGATCAGGGTTGACAGGAATCCGACTTCTTCGCAGTCTTTGACTTTGCTCGCCACATAAGTTTCACTGCCTCCATCGTGGCCAACCAGAACAGCTGCCAGATGGGGCTGTTTCAAGCCTTGTGATTCCCTGCGGATGGTCTGCTCACGAATGACAGACTTAAGCTCCGCTGCAACTTTTTTACCGTCGATGACTATCATGATCGTTCAATTTCAATTATCTTCTTGCCAGAGGATTGTTTCTCATCATTCTGCCCATGTTTTTCCCGGAAGCAACCATTTTCATCATTTTCCGGGTTTCATCAAACTGTTTGAGCAACTGGTTGACAGCCTGAACCGTTGTGCCGCTACCGGCAGCAACACGTTTTCTTCGACTTCCGTTCAGCAATGCAGGGTCCTGACGTTCAGCGGGTGTCATGGAATGAATAATCGCTTCAATGCCCTTGAATGAATCATCATCCATATCGAGGTCCTTGACAGCTTTTCCCATTCCGGGAACCATGGCTGCCAGTTCCTTGATATTTCCCATCTTTTTCACCTGCTGGATCTGTTTTAGAAAATCATCGAAATTGTACTGATCCTTGGCCAGTTTCCGCTGCATTCTGACTGCCTCTTCGGAGTCGAACTGTTCCTGAGCTTTTTCAACCAGGGTAACGATATCACCCATACCCAGAATACGATCGGCCATCCTTTCAGGGTAGAAAATATCCAGTGCATCCAGTTTTTCACCGGTACCCACAAACTTGATCGGTTTATTGACCACTGAACGAATGGATAAGGCTGCACCACCGCGGGTATCACCATCAAGTTTGGTTAAAACAACTCCGTCGAAATCAAGTCGGTCATTAAATTCCTTGGCAGTGTTAACAGCATCCTGACCAGTCATGGAATCCACCACGAACAAAATCTCTTCAGGATCCACAGCGGCTTTGATCGCTGTGATTTCTTTCATCATCATTTCATCGACAGCCAGACGACCGGCTGTATCAATGATCACCAGGTCAAATCCATGCTGTCGTGCATGCCTAATACCATTTTTAGCCAGTGCAACCGGATCCAGGTTGCCTTCCTCTGTATAAACCTGAATACCAGCCTGTTCACCAATAACCTTCAACTGCTCGATAGCAGCCGGACGGTAAACGTCACCGGCGATAAGCAATGGCTGCCTGCCTCGTTTGGTTTTTAAAAAGTTACCCAGCTTTCCGCTGAATGTCGTTTTACCGGAACCTTGAAGACCAGCTATTAAGATAACAGTCGGGTTTCCCTTCAGGTTAAGATCTGTTTTTTGCCCTCCCATGAGCTCAACCAGCTCATCATGGACAATCTTCACCATCATTTCAGATGGCTTGACCGCCGACAAAACGTCTTGTCCGAGTGCTTTATCTCTTACTGTGGTTGTAAAATCCTTGGCAATCTTAAAGTTTACGTCGGCATCCAATAAAGCCCGTCTGACCTCTTTAAGAGTTTCAGCCACATTGATTTCGGTAATTCTACCCTGCCCCTTTAGTAATTTAAGGGATCTCTCTAATCGTTCGCTAAGATTTTCAAACATAACTAATTACAGATATTTTACATCCTTTCAGGAATTTCGATTCCCAACAATCCCATGCCATCCTGAATATGCCGGGCGATAAAATTCGATAGAGCCAGCCGGAAATTCCGTTTGGCAATATCAGG
>JAQWAJ010000159.1 GCA_028707745.1 Bacteroidales bacterium
TGCTGATGGGACGAGGAATTGGATTGGTATCGAAGAAAGCAATGAAAAAATTTCGCATGGAAACTTTGTGGCCGGAGGAAAAACCGGATGATCCAACGACGAGTTCTTCCTGGATAATCAATTATGCATATCAATCGGAAGGCCGGATTTTATTACACAATAATTGCTTGGTGCTGATTGCTCAAAAAGGATCCTCCCATCAAATTCCTGTCAGCACTATTGTTTCGGTTGAAGTGTATAAATCGCTCTGGTTGAAACCGGTAGGGATAAATCTGAATCTGGCATCCGGTGATTCCTTCAAAATAAAATTGTCATTTCCTTTTTTCTGGGCAAGAGAAGTTAAACAGAATCAGTCTTTGATTGCTGCCGGCGTAAACTCCTAATAGACAGCTTTATGAAAATCGGATTGCTTGTTTGCGACCACGCCCGAACGGAGTTCATTAGTTCTGATGGCAGTTACCCAGAGATGTTCAGGAGGCTGCTGCCGGATTTCGATTTTACCGATTATTATGTTTGTGATGGTCTCTTTCCGGGGTCCCCGGATGATCAGGAAGGTTGGATCATTAGCGGATCGAGGCGGTCAGTTTATGATGACATCGAATGGATTCACCGGTTAAAGGATTTTACACGCCGGATTTATCATTCAGGCCGGCCTTGTATCGGGGTCTGTTTTGGTCACCAGATTATCGGAGCGGCTCTGGGCGGAACCATCAGGAAGGCCGAAACCGGTTGGTGCGTGGGAATTCATGAATTTGAATTTGTTGCAGTTGTGCCTTGGCTAAATCCGAAACTAAAAAGCGCTAATCTGCGAATGATGTGCTGATGAGCTGATGTGATGATGTGCTGATGTGCTGATGTGCTGATTTGTTTCCCTCGGAGCGTTGTCATCCCCGCGCAGGCGGGGATCTCGTCCCTTACCGCGCCGGCCCTTGGGATCCCGTCGCTTTGCACTGAGGCCGCATGAGGGGTCGGTGGTGAGGACTGCTCCCATCCATCCCATTTTCCTGCCATTCTATCACTATTTTTTGCTCCTCACCGGCAGAGCCTGTTACTTGGCGGCAGAATCGAAAAACAATAAATGCCCCATGAAAAGAATTGCCGTAATTATCGCAGGTTTTCTGGTATCAGTTTCCCTGTTTGCCCAGGAGAAAACAAATGTTAAACTCAATCTGACCGGCTCCCGGGGGTCGGAGGTATTTCTGGATATTAATACATTCAGTAGCAAAACAATGGATGATCAGGTGGAGCGAATTTCAATTCCGCTTATGGATAGCGGATACTATGCCGCAGTCACTGAGAAGATCGTCAGGTCCAATACGCTTTGTAAACTGTTCATCGGAGCGGAATCTATCCCGGTAATTCTCTCGCCCGGCGATAGTATTCAAATTGCGACCAATCGCTGGTCTGTTCTGAACTCGGCTGAGTTCACCGGAACTGCAGCGGGTAAAAATCAATATTATAAAGAACATTATCTGACATTTTCGACCACAGATCGCTATGAAAGAATCCAAAACTATTCAGAACATTTTGTGGAAGATCTGAAACAATACCGGTCGGATGAAGATTCGCTGCTGCTTTCTTTCTATCATACCGGCCAGATCGACTCTTCTTACTATGCCTTTGAGTCGGAACGCGTTAATTATAAGTATTTCAACAATCTCCTTTATTCCCGAAATGTACACTGGAAAAATGACCGGGAGAACACTCAGGAAGTGGAGAATGCGATTAGCCGGATCAATCTGAGAGATACCGCTGCACTGTACAACTATCCGGAATATCGGTCTATAATCGGCCGGTTTATCGAATATCAACTGGCATCTGATGGCACAGCTGCCGCGAAAACTGTCCGGGGATTATCGGAACGATTAAAACTGGCTGAAAAATATCTATACCCTGGACCGAACTATCTCTACTATTGCTTCAATCAGTGCAAAGATGCCTTTAACAAAGCCAATACTGAGACGAGGTCAGCGATCTACAATTATATTTCTAAAAGCATCACGGATCCTGAGTTCCAGCGATTGCTTAGCACCTTGGGTATAAGCGACCACATGGAGCGGACATCCTACATAAACCAGGAGATAGAGAAATTTATTGCGATAACGGTTTTAGTCATTTTGATTATTTCATTACTGATTTTTGGCCTGGCAAAAATCAATCAGCAACTGAAACGCAAAGGCAGGCGGTTGAATACAATGGCCATTTTAACGGCTTCCTTGATATTTATTATGTTTAGCTCTTTTCTTGCTGCTGTTGTAGGAGATGACATGCCGGTGGTGTTTCCGTTGGCCATGTTGGCTTACTTCGCGGCCCATGTTTTTTGGTTAATCCCGAATGTGGTCAATAAAAAGCGATATGGACTCTATGTAATAATACTGTTACCGGTGCTTGCAGCCTGTTGTTCCGTTTTCTTGCATCTTTTTGCTAAAGAATACGGGAGTAATCAACTTCCCGGTACTGATGAATATGCCAGATGGATCGGGGTTACTCTGATTATTATCAGTGTATTAACCCTGTTTTCTTATTTTTTCTATTACGTATTGCGGCAGGCCAGGAAAAACAGGCCTTTCGGGGAATTATTTACCAAGAACATCATCAATTTGGAATTGTTGGTGAATATTTTGCTGGTTGCGTTTGTATTTCAGGCTTTCACGGTTAATGCCATTGGTTTGTCAGGACTCAGATTAATCTTGATATTTATTCTGTTTTTGTCGGTTTTATATGCCCATACATTTTGTTTGATACCCCGATATTTATTTCAGAAAAAATATCTGAAATTCGCGATCTATTCTGTTGCATTACTGGTGCTTATCGGAATTATTCTATCCATAAATGATGCAATCTTTAATTATCTCAGATTATCAGAAATTCTGGGAAGTACAGATGTTAAATTTATAGATCTGCTTTCTTTCCCACAGAACTTAGAGTTGTATCTGGCTGTTATACCTGCATTTATATATGCTTATACCCGCAAGCTGCTTGCCGAAAAAGCAAATCAGGGTTTTGCCCTATTCCGCAACAAAGAGGCTGAACTTCAGCAGCTGCGCTCTCAGGTAAATCCCCATTTTTTATTTAATTCTTTAAATACCGTTTACGCATTTGCCTTGAAGGAGAACAATCCCAAAACAGCTGAATTCATTGCAAAACTAGCTAATCTGATGCGGTATCTGATCGATGATATGGACAAGGAGACTATCGCTGTGGAGAAAGAAATTGACTATATCAGTGATTACATCAACCTTCAGAGAATTAGGAGTTCAGTGGAACAGAATGTCGTTTTGACAACCGATGTTGAAACTCCGGGATTTCAGATTGCCCCGATGCTGATGATCCCGTTTGTGGAAAATGCATTCAAACACGGAATCAATCCCAATAAGAGTTCCGACCTGAGAATATCCATTCAGGTTAAGGAAAATCAGCTGGTTTTTGTTGCGGAAAATTCCATTGATAAACACTTTGAAGCCTATTATAAAGAGAAAGGCTTCGGCATCGGCATCCTGAATGTCAGGCAGCGACTCGGATTTATCTACCCCAACCGGCATACGCTATCGATTGCCAATACCGGCGACCGGTTTATTGTCATCCTGACGATTACGGATATGACCAAAGAACTCGCATCCGAATGACCCGGATTACTGCATATTTTTCCTACTTTGCCTGTTTGTAATCTACTCAGACATGATCCGCACAATAGCCATCGATGATGAACCCTTCGCCCTGGATGTGATCTCTATTCATGCCGCCAAGGTTCCGGAACTGGAGCTGATGGAGCGCTTTACAGATCCGTTCAGGGCGTTGGATTATTTAAAGGATAATCGGGTCGATCTGGTTTTTCTGGATATCAACATGCCTGGATTATCGGGAATGGAGCTGATCAGCCGGCTGAATTGCCCGCCCCGGATCATTTTTACAACAGCTTATTCAGAATACGCTTTGGATAGTTATGATTACGAGGCCGTTGACTATTTATTAAAACCCATCGAATTCGACCGGTTTCACAAATCGATTCAACGGTATCTGAAACAGGCTGCGCCAGCTCAGATGGCATCAGCAACTCAGGCGAAACATATTTTCATCAAGGATGGATACAAGCAGATCAAGGTTTTAATCGAAGATATCTCGTATATCCAAAGTGATGGTAATTATCTCAGTATCTATACAGGCGCCAGCCGCACTCTCGCGCGGATGACGCTTACCGAGATGTCGGCATTACTTCCGGACTCTTTATTCCTCCGGGTGCACAATTCCTATCTGGTTAATATCGGGCACATCGACAAAATCGAGAATAACCATGTGTTCTGCAAGGAGGCAGAGATTCCGATCGGGGCAAAGTACAAAGAGGAGTTTTTAAGAAAGATAGGGGGGTAAGACCTACCTGACTAAGAGTTAGATTATCTGTTATTTGCGGAATTCAGTAAGTATTTTCTCCAGTTACTGACCAGGATTCCTGATTGTTCGGTTTCTTGCTCACCGGCGTAGACCAGCGATTTTCTGAGAGTTGGTTCCTGAATTGTTTTGCTCCATTTCATCAAGCCTGAAAGAAAACTCTGGTTAAAAGTCTGACCTGACTTTATTTCGATAAGTTCTAAACCAACCGTGGACTCTCGCAAACAATCGATCTCAACTCCATTGCTGTTTCTGAGGAAATACAAATCATCCTGTTGTGCACGGTGGGCCGACTGTTTTAACAGATCTGCGATGATCAGATTCTCAAATAATCCACCCCGCAAATAATGCGACTGCAACTGATCGGGATTTGTAATTTTCAACAACCAGGAAGAGAGCCCGGTGTCGTAGAAATAGAGTTTCGGTGATTTTATCACTCTCTGATTGAGGTTTTTATAATAAGGTTGAAGCAGAAAGATAATGTAGCTGGCTTCAAGAACAGAGAGCCAGCCTTTGGCAGTGTTTACCGAAATACCGGTATCATTGGCCAGGGAAGAAAGATCCAGTAACTGACCTGTCCTGCCCGCACAAAGGCGTATAAAGTTGATGAAACCCGACAGGTTTTGAATGTTTTGAATCTGACGTACATCCCTTTGGATATAGGTCTCAAAATAGGATTGGTAGAAATCGGAAGGCGGGATTCCCTGGGAAAATACTCTGGGGTAGAAACCATTGATAATCCAATGGTCGAAATCCCAGTCTTTTCGGGCAGTTTGATTTTGGACTTCGGCATACTCAAATGGCAGGAGACGGAGCATAGCTGTGCGCCCTGCCAGTGACTGCGAAACCTGCGCATGGAGAGTGAGGCTCTGATATCCTGTTAGCAGAAACATGCCAGGTCGGTTTTCCTTGTCAATGACTTCCTGAAGATAAGAGACAAGTTC
>JAQWAJ010000160.1 GCA_028707745.1 Bacteroidales bacterium
GAGAGTATCTCAACCTGGACGATGTGGTAGCCGACCCGGATGAAACCTATATCCTGGCCAACGATTATATGGGTGGCCGTCTCCTGAAATTTGATTTTCAGGGTAAACTGATTGGTCAGATTAAGCACATGGATGCGCTTGGCGGAAGAGCCGTTGACGTCTCGGTTAAAAGTACAGATGAGATATTCATCCGGATGGAATATCCGAAACTCGAAAAGAAAAGCTTTTATCTGATCCGGAAGCTCAACCGAAACCTGGTACAAACCGACTCATTATATCCAATTAACAGCCAGCTGATTTCAGGCAGCAAATTCAGCTTCATTCCTGCAGATTTTTATCTTTTTAACGGCTCCATCCGGATTCGGCAAAACCCCTGCGACACGCTGTTCAGCGAATCGTCAGGGAAAATGGTTCCCCGGTTTATCTTCCCGATCCAGGAGAACCACATCCCCGGTCCCTTTTTGGTTTCCGGTGTTGACAAGAGACTGGGCAGCTATACCACTATCCTGAACTGTTCGGAATTTCCCGGTTATCTGATCCTGAATACAGTTATTGCACCCAATAAGATCCGACCTATGATTTTTAATCAGTCGACCGGTGAACTGTTTACCCTCAAAAAACAACCAGCCTGTGGTTCGGATACGCTTCAGCAGCGATTGATTATTAACGATATAGATGGCATTGGACATCCGGCTTTACTATCTCCGGAAAACGGACTTTGCATCTGTTCTCATGAGATCATGGATTTAAAAGAAGAAGTTAAGGCTCTTTGCCCCAATAATATAAAACTGAAATTTCCAAACCGGCGAAAAGAGTTGACCGATATGGTAAATAAAAGCGATGAAGGAGACAACCCAATCCTCCAGATCTTTCATGTGAAATAAGCCGCCTGGTCAGTGGGCTCCTGCTATCCTCCGACAATCGCCGTTCATCTATACTCACCGAAAATCCGGATAGCCATCGCAATCTCTTCGGCAGAGGGTTCAGCCAGTTCGTCACCGTCATATTCCTGCCCAAGCTTCCCATATTTATGTATGGCGATATTGTGATACGGGAGTAAACTGACCGGCTTCTTTTCCCCTTTCAGAGCGGCTACAAACTCAGCCGTTTGCCGGATATTCTCCACATCAGCATTCACCCCCCTGATCAGCGGTATACGGATATAAATATTGGCTCCGGATTCTGCAAGTATCACCAGGTTCTCCAGTATCCTTTCATTGTTGACCCCGGTAAACTCCTTGTGCCTTTCTGAATTCATCAACTTCAGGTCATATAAAAACAGATCCGTCCGTTTAGCCACCTCCAGCAGGGTTTCGGTTTCACATAATCCCGTAGTGTCTACTGCCCGATGGATTCCTTCCTTCCCCAGCGCATCGAGCAGCTCAATCAAAAACTCCGGCTGCATCATCGGCTCACCCCCGGAGATCGTCACCCCTCCGTCAGACTGATCCATCATCACGGTCTCCCGGCGAACTACCTTCATGACCTCTTCAACGGTCACTGTTTTTCCCGACATCTCCATGGCCTTCGTCGGACATACATCGGCACAGATCCCACACAGATCACAAGCCTCAAAATCGGTAACAATCCCATCTGAAGTCAGCTTCAGCGCACTTTTCGGGCACTCCTCCACACAGGTATTGCATCCGATACACTTCGTTTTAGTATAAAGTTTCTGTACCTCCGGCGATATTCCCTCCGGATTGTGGCACCATCTGCAATTCAGCCAGCAGCCCTTCAAAAAGAGGGTAATCCGGATTCCGGGCCCATCGTTGATGCTGTATGGCTTAGTATCGAATATGATCGCGGTATTTTGCATAGCTCAGGGGTTTCGGGTTTCAGGTACTGGGTTTTGGGAAGACTGCTCCAGCCATACATGGCACCTGATACCTGATACCCGATACCCAATACCCAATTTAAAATCCTTCATTCAAAGTCCGGTCAATAATATCCTGTTGCAGGTCATCGTGCATATCATTGAAATAGTCGCTGTATCCGGCTACCCTCACCAGCAAATCCCTGTAATCTTCAGGATGTTTCTGCGCCATTCTCAATGTGGCAGTATCCACAATATTGAACTGCACATGATGACCGCCCAGCGTAAAATAACTCCGGATCAAATGCCCCAGCCGGGTAACATCCTGCTCCCTTTTCAGTAAGCTCGGCAGGAACCGGATGTTCAGCAGGGTGCCTCCGGATTTCGACTGATCCAGCTTGCCCAGTGAACGGATCACAGCTGTCGGACCATGCGTATCGGCACCATGCGACGGTGAGGTCCCGTCGGAAATGGATTTCCCGGCAAAACGCCCGTTCGGCGTGGCTCCCATGATCTTGCCAAAATACACATGACAGGTGGTCGACAGCATGTTCAGATGAAAAGTCTCCCCTTTCGTATTCGGTTTCCCGTCAATGGCTTTGTACAAATCATTGTAAACCCTGACAGCAATGGAATCGGCATACTCATCATCATTCCCGAAAAACGGAGTCCGGTTCAGCAAAGTTTGCCGGAGCTTCTCCTGCCCTTCAAAATTTGCAGCAACGGCGCTGAGCATCTGGTCCATCGTATAAGCCTTATCTTCAAACACATGCTTCTTTAATGACGATAAGCTGTCTGTTACGGTACCCAATCCGGTGCATTGAATATAGTTGGTATTATACCGCGGACCGCCATCGTAGTAGTCGCGGCCTTTTTTGATACAATCCTCGATGACCACCGACAGGAATGTTGCCGGTGCATATTTGGCAAACATCCGGTCGATGTAATTGCTGACCCGCACCTTGGTCTCCACAATAAAATTGAGCTGTTTCAGAAACGCCTGATAGAGCTCTTCATAATTTTTAAAATCACGGGGATCCCCGCAATCAATGCCTGCCTGCTTGCCGGTCACCGGATCGATCCCCCGGTTCAGGGTAACCTCCAGGATTTTCGGAACATTGAGATACCCAGTCAGCAAGAAAGCTTCTTTACCAAAAGCGCCCACCTCAATACATCCGCTGCATCCTCCCTCGCGGGCATCGGTAATGGATTTCCCCATGCCGACCATCTCCATCACGTAGGTATCGGGATTAAACACCGATGGATATCCGTGCCCCTGGCGAATCACATGACAGGCGGCATTCACAAACCGGTCGGGCGTTTTCGAGCTGATATGCACCGAGTTGCCTGGCTGCAGGATATGCAGCTCCTCCACGATTTCCAGGAAAATATAGGAAACCTCGCTTACCCCATCTGACCCATCGGATTTAATACCGCCGATATTGATGTTCATGAAATCATTGTAGGTACCGCTTTCGCGAGCTGTAATACCCACTTTCGGCGGTGCCGGATGATTGTTCACCTTGATCCAGAAACACGACAGTATCTCTTTGGCATCATCATGGGTCAGCGTTCCGGCAGCCATCTCACGTTCGAAGAAAGGGGTCAGATGCTGATCAAAGTGGCCCGGGTTCATGGAATCCCATCCGTTCAGTTCAGTGATGGTCCCCAGATGCACGAACCAGTACATCTGAACAGCTTCATAAAATGTTCTCGGTGCATGAGCCGGCACCCAGCTGCACACTTCGGCGATCTTCAGAAGCTCTGCCTTTCTTTTGACATCTTGCTCAGATTTGGCCATCTTTTCAGCCAGTTCGGCATGACGATTGGCAAAAACGATCATGGCATCGCAGGAGATGTCCATAGCTTTCAACTCCTCAGCCTTATCCGTCGCCTCCGGATCATTCATATAATCCAGTGAATCCAGATGTGCTTTGATCTCCTGTTTAAAATCCAGCATCCCCTTATGGTAGATTTTCCCATCCAGCACGGTATGCCCGGGAGCCCGCTGCTCCATGAATTCGGTAAATAAACCACACTCATAAGCGCGGCGCCATTCGTCAGGAACATGATTAAAGATCCGCTCCCGCATGGTCCGCCCCTTCCAGTAAGGAATGACCTCCTTTTCATAAATCTCGATATCCTGCGCATCCACATGATAACGCTGTTGTTCACGTGAATTCAGTACTCGGAAATCCTCTGCCGAATGGCAGTTCAGTTCAGGGAAAGTGGGAACAGCCTTGGGTTTCGGACCACGCTCACCGACAATCAGTTCATCGGCACCGATATAAATTTCTTTCTTTTCGCAATGATTCAGGAATTGTAATGCCCTCATCACCGGCACAGAATATTTGCCGTTGTTTTCTTTGTAGAAGGCCGTTTGGTGCAGGGCCCTCTCAATGGTGATCGAGGGTTCCGTTTCATAACTCAGCTTACGGAGCCGCTGGATGCGCTCATTCATTCCGGGGCCAATCACATTGGCCTTCGGGGTATAAAAGTTGCCTTCCATATTGGGCTGACGCTCGGGAAGACAGGACAGTTCGATATCTTGGGTTGATTGTTTCATTTGCGTAACTTTTATTATTAGGAACGGGGTCCCCGCCTTCGCGGGGATGACAATACTGGCTTTCGCCGGAAGAGGATGATGGTCAAACCATCAGGCAGTTATACAGGCATCGGTATGCCTTCAGCAGAGTGCTATGTTTATTTGTTCCCATATCGGGCACAAAGTTATGACATTTCCTGCTCCCCGGCACCTTTCTTCCCCAATATTATGAATTTGCTTATCTTTCCCCCATTAAACAAATCGTTTTAAATATGAAAAGAATTACTTCTCTGTTATTGGGCTTTGTCCTGTTATTCAGTCTGTCAGCCAAGGCTGACGAGGGGATGTGGATGCTTCCGCTGATCCAGAAGCTGAATATCGGCAAGATGACCGAAAAGGGGCTCCAGCTTTCGGCCGAGGATATTTACAGCGTGAATCACTCCAGCGTAAAAGATGCCATCCTGCATTTCGGTGGCGGCTGCACGGCTGAAGTGGTTTCTCCGCAGGGGCTCGTACTGACCAACCATCATTGCGGATATGGATCGATCCAGTATCACTCTACTGTTGAACACGATTATCTGACCGATGGATTCTGGGCTATGACCAAAAGCGAAGAGCTGCCCACACCGAACCTGACCGTGACTTTTCTGGACAACATCGAGGATGTTACTGCCAGAATCAATGCCAAACTGAACGACGGCATGAGTGAAGCCGACCGCAACGCCGCCATCCGCGAAGAGTCACAGAAGATTACTTCGGAAATCAAATCCGATAAATTTCATTCTGCACAGGTTTCTACTTTTTTTGGCGGAAACCAGTTTTTTCTGTTCACGTACACCACCTACCGTGATGTTCGCCTCGTTGGCGCTCCGCCAAGTTCAGTAGGAAAATTCGGCGCCGACACCGACAACTGGATGTGGCCCCGTCAAACCGGCGACTTCTCCGTATTCCGCATTTACATGTCACAGA
>JAQWAJ010000161.1 GCA_028707745.1 Bacteroidales bacterium
CGGGGGGTGGCCACGTTGGTGATGATATACTCCTTGCCGTCGGGGGAGAAATGACCGTATTGCATGATTTATATGTTTGCCAGCGAAGATAGGAAAAGTAATTATGCTCGCTGCGCTCGCTAATTGTGCTCGCTGCGCTCGCTAATTGTGCTCGCTGCGCTCGCTAATTGTGCTCGCTGCGCTCGCTAATTGTGCTCGCTGCGCTCGCTAATTATGCTCGCCTGCGGCTCGCTAATTGGCTCCCTTTGGTCGCTAAATGGGGGATTTTTATGGAAATAACAGCTAATTTGCAAACTTTTCAAATAATAACAGTTAACTGTATATGCTATGAAACATTTAGTAATCAGTGCAATGCTGATTTTGGCAGGCACATTTTGCCAGGCTCAATCCAAATTTGATTTGCAAGGTCACCGGGGTTGCAGAGGGCTGATGCCGGAGAATACCATACCGGCCTTTATCAAAGCCATTGATCTGGGAGCCACCACGATAGAGCTTGATGTTTTTCCAACTAAAGATCGCCAGCTGGTGATTTCACACGAGAGTTACATGATGGCAGCCACTTGTTTGGACAGCCTGGGCAGAGAAATAAAAAAGAGTGATGAAAAGAATTTCAGGCTCTATCAGATGACAATGGATCAGATCCGTAAATTTGATTGCGGGAGCAAGTCCTATCCGGCATTTCCACAGCAGCAGCGGATAAAAGCCTATAAACCCTCCTTGATAGAGATGGTTGCCGCAGTCGAAGAATATGTGAAACAGAAGGGATTGCCACCTGTTTGGTATAAAATCGAAATAAAAAGCTCGGAATCCGGAGATGATGTCGAGCATCCGAAACCCGCTCCTTATATGGACCTTCTTATTAATGAGATCATCAGCATGGGCATTGCTTCACACTGTGTGTTTCAGTCATTTGATGTCCGTCCGCTTCAGTACCTGCACGACAAACATCCGAATTGGATTACAGCGCTATTGTTGAGCAATAATAAATCGATGAAAGAAAATATTGCATTACTGGGGTATACGCCTCAGATCTATAGTCCGGATCAGTCGCTGGTGACCCGGAAATTGGTCAGGCAGGTTCACCGGGCTGGTATGCAGATTATTCCCTGGACCGTTAATAAAAAGGACGATATGCTGAAGTTGATCGATTTGGGGGTAGATGCGATTATTACGGATTATCCGGGGATGTTGTGAAGAACGTGACACGTGACGCGTTACGCGTAACGAGTGGTAAAAGCAGTGATTATTAAAGAGATAAAACGATTTACATACTACTTTACATACAATGGCATGGCTCCTTGCCTGGCGTTGGATTGGAAAAAATTGAGCGTTAACACAAGGCAGGCGCTTCCGCAGATGAAAACCTACGAAAAGGTCTGTTGAATCAGGTTTGGTTAGCGCACTCCACCCGGGGTGCGCTTTTTATGCATCGGCAAATCTTTTATCTTCGCAGCAAATTTTTTGGATATGAAAAGCGCTTCTTACCGGTTTCGTTTATTCCTTTTCCTGATGTTAGTGACTTATAGCCAGAGTGAAGCTCAGGACACTCAATTTGTACGCAAGCATCTGGTGAAGCTGTGCGGGCCTGAAATGTACGGAAGGGGGTGCTACAAACGCGGTGACGGTATTGCTGCGGATTACTTGAGCACACAAATGAAACAGATTGGAATTAAGCCATTTGCTGCCGGATATCAGCAGCCTTATTCATTTAATATTAATTGTATAACCGAAGCTCATGTGAAATTTAACGGGCAGGAGCTCGGATATGCAAAGGATTATGTAGTGGATGCTAAGAGCTCTTCTCTGAAAGGGAACTTTAAACCGGTTATTGTCAATACATTGCTGATGATTCATGCAAAAGAGTTGATTAAAACTCTGGAGGAGGCACCCTCTCCGAAAGTGGTTTTACTGGATTCTGCCGGATTGAACAATCCTGCATTATTTCAGGTCGTAAAACAGCTTTGCCTGGAAAAACAGATGGGTATATCGGCACTGATCGAGGTTTTTCAAAATACACCGAACGGCGCAACGGGCAGGGCAGTTCTGAAGATTCCTCTTATTCAGGTGAGCAGGGCATCGGTTCCTGCCGATCTGAAAGAGGTGGAAATCAACATTGTCAATGAGTATAATGAGCAATATCCGACTCAAAACGTGATTGGGTATTTGCCGGGGCAAACAGATCAGTTTATCGTTTATACAGCTCATTACGATGCAATGGGTTCGTTTGGAGAAGGCAACTATTATCCCGGTGCCGAGGATAATGCCAGCGGAACGGCTATGGTGCTCGACCTGGCGCGGCATTATCTGAATGGAAAAAAACCTTATTATTCCATTGCATTCATGCTTTTCAGTGGTGAGGAAGCCGGTTTGATGGGATCAAGCTATTATGTTAATCACCCTCTGTTTCCGTTAGAAAAGGTCAAGCTGGTTATCAATCTCGATATGGTGATGACGGGTGATGACGGGGCGTTTCTTTTTAATGGTAATGAGCGACCCAATGAAACTGCCATCGTTCATAAGATTAATGAAGAGAACCATTATTTGAAGGAAATTGTGAACCGCGATGCCGCCAGGAATAGCGACCATCATCCTTTCCATGAGAAGGGTGTTCCGGCAATCTTTTTTCTGACCAAAGGAGTTGGCGGTGCCGGCCATACCCCGGATGATTCATACGATAAGCTTTCTTTGTACACATACGAGAAGTTTTTCAGGTTAGTGGTCTCAATTCCAGAGGAGCTAAAGAAGCAGGAAGTCGTGAAATAAACTAACTGCCTTCAAAAAAATAGTCATCCTGATTGTGCCTCTCCGGTAGAGTAGCCCTGATTTTGGTACCATTTTATCCAGGAAAAGCATATTTCATTCACCCAAACAATTTGACCGTTATTCAAATAGGTTAAGGCGTTCATATACCATAATAAAAGGACTTACCTGGTTTTGTTGCCAATAGGATGATGATAATATGAAGAAGATTTATAAGCTGATTGGCTTGTTGTCACTGTCCATTATGGTTATCGGCAACAATGTATCGGTTACCTCCTTATCTCTGACAGGGAAGAATACCACCAATAAGACCTATCAGCTAAAATTCGACATCAGTTGAGACAACTCCTGGAGTTTATCGGCATTGCCCTCAAACTGGGATGCCGCCTGGGTGTTTGTGAAGTTCAGGTGCCCGGCATACTCCTCAGATGATGGGTTCTCTGATTCCGGTGATCCTACACTTATTAAAATTCACAGTACTGCGGGATTAAGAATCGGAATGGCCGTGTGACCGTTACCCTCACTAAATTTGCTGTGCGATTTGAAGCTATTTATTTGTTGGATGCTGCTACATCAACCTATTTACCTCACAATAATGCTGTACTCGAAGCAATAGATATTCCATCCAGTCAGGTATTTATGGTGAGAGCTAACGCGACCGACAATGTGAGTTTTACTCGGGCTAAACGTAACCATGGAACCGCCGCATTCAAATCAGGCGACTCAAGGCATTCCATTAAACTGAACGCTAACATTGCCGATCAGAACAAGAGTACCCAGATTACCTGTATCAATGATGCCACTGAAGGTATGTATGCAGCTTTCACTGCTGCTGCTTCTATGGTGCTTTTAAATCCGAAAAAGCGATAGCTGCCAGTGGCTCACCGGTTGCTCCAGGCTGGGGGAATGCCAAAACTCCCAAAGACGAAACCAAAAAAACCGTCCGAAAAACATAATCTTTAGTTTTAAATTCACAGTTTTAAAATTGATTGGATGAGTTATCTGGAAAGGACCGCAGAAGGGAAACAAATCATTTGGTTTCAGGAGAGCAACCGGTATATGGTGTTGGAAATGCCTGCCTGGGAGGTGATTAGCCGTTTCGAAAAGAAAATTGATTTCGATGGAATTGCTGCCTGGTGTGCGGATTTTTACCAGTTATCTAAAAACGAGGCTGAACGGTTTGTGGGAGAAGTGCAGCCGCTGGCGAGGTTTTCAATTTTCCGGCAGCCGTATCGGTCAAGAAAAGCGCCTTAAATCATCTGATTCCGATTTATCCCCAACTCGACGCCGCCGCAGAATTTTACTACCCCGATCTGGATAAAACCGTCAGGTACCTGCCACCCTCGGAATTTTCAGGAGATCCTGCCTCGGGTTACCCGTGCAGAGCGCTTGTATTTGTGAAGAACCGGAAAGGGAGCGGCCTGATACTCGAAGAGATCCCCAAAGATGTTGCTTTTCAGCACCTGGTGCCCGATTCCTGGATCTCCCCTTTGCCCGAAAATGCATCGAAATTCATGGATTGATTCCTAAATTTGCCCTGCTACAGTCTGACCTACTCGGATAATGATAAAATAGTGGAGGCGGTGAAAGGTTTGTACTAAATTGCCCTCAACGCACCTGTCATTCCCGCGCAGGCGGGAATCTCGTCGCATAACTCTGAGTCCCGCCCAAAGCGCTCTTGCAGAACTGCGTGGTCAGGGACGAGGCCCCCGCCTGCGCGGGGGAGACAACGCTTTGAGGGACGTTTTGTGTCGTTTTATCTTTATCTTTACGCCTGAAATGAAAAAGAGCGGTAAACATCTGTCGGGTTTCTTCTTATGGATAGCCATACTAGCCATCATCGCTCATGGCATCATCCCGCACGATCATCATTCCGGCATCATTTGTGCCCATCAGGAGGAGCCATGCCCGGCATCAGGCAGTGCATCCGGCCATCACCCCGAATACCCGATACATTGTCATGCCTTAAATGATATTACTGCTGAGAAGATAGTTAATTACATTTCGATCTCTGTTATTCAGCACTTTAATGTATTTATTCCGCTATTTTCTGATGATTTTTCCATCAGTCCGGGGGCTTACTATCTGACTGTTACCGACTTCAGAAAACCTTTCAGAGATCCATACCTTATTGAGTTTTCATCGCTGAGGGCTCCTCCTGCCCTCGGTTGATATCGTGCTCTGAATCAGAGTAATTATAGGATCAATCGATCCTGATTTTTTCTGTTTTATTTAATTTTTTATGAAATGATTAATCGAATTATATCATTTTCAATCAAGAATAAATTCATTGTTGGATTGTTTATTCTGGCATTGATCGGGTGGGGAACCTACTCCCTGACAAAATTACCCATCGATGCCATTCCTGATGTTACCAACAACCAGGTACAGGTGATCTCACTGTCGCCGTCACTGGCCGTGCAGGAGGTGGAGAGCTTCATTACCGCCCCGATAGAGGTTGCGGTGGCCAACATCCCGGATATCATCGAATTACGATCCATTTCACGCCTCGGACTTTCGGTGGTCACGGTGGTGTTTGAAGATGGGGTCGACGTTTATTG
>JAQWAJ010000162.1 GCA_028707745.1 Bacteroidales bacterium
TCCAGCCCGCTATAAACTCATCGTTTTCTGGGCCAGTTGGTGCCCGCATTGTAACGAAATGCTCCCGAAACTGGAAAAGCTTTACGAACGGTATTCGAGGAATGATCTGGAGATTCTCGCTATTTCGGTTGACCAGAACAGGAAGGATTGGGAAGATGCAATCAGGAAGAACGGATATACCTGGATCAACCATTCGGAGTTGAAAGGCTGGGATTGCTCCATTGCCTATGATTACGGCATCAGGGCCACTCCCACCATGATTCTCATCGATCGGGCAAAAACGGTCATTGCAAAACCGAGAAACCCGGAACTCTTGCAGCAGAAACTGACGGAACTGGGCGTGGCACCGGTTAAATAACATAGCTATGTTTTGGGCGAAGGTTGCCAATAAGGTATTGAGAAACAGGATGAGCATTGCCATCGTTGCAGGCCTCATCACGCTGTTTATGGTACTGCAACTCCCCAAACTCGAGATCGACTACGGATATGCGGGAATGCTCCCCGAAACCGACAGCGTATCGATCAAGCTTCATGAATTCAATAAGATATTTGGCGAAGAGGGAGGTCTGTTCCTGTTCGGTTTTCAGGACCCCGATTTTTTCACGGTCGATAAATTCAATTCATTTAACAAATTAAAGGATTCGATCCGGAAAATTGATGGGATCAATAGTGTTTTCTCGGTTTACGAAGCTATAAACCTCCGAAAGAATGAGGAGAAGAAAGCATTTGACCTCTATTCGGTATTCCCCGATAAAATTGATAACCAGGAACAGCTCGACAGCCTGGTCAAGACATTCAGGTCGCTTCCGGTTTACCGGGATCTGGTTTATTCAGATTCCACCCATACTTATCTGATGGTCATGTCGATGGGGGGTTCAAAGGTCAATACCAAGGAAAGAATGGACATTGTCAGGGATATGAAAGTTCTGGCCTCTAAGTTTGGGAAGGAGAACGGCCTTGAAGTGCATTATTCGGGTCTTCCCTATATCAGATCGGCCATTTCCGACATCGTGCAGCGCGAATTTGTGGTTTTTCTCATCCTGGCGGCCCTGGCGACAACATTGATCCTGCTTTTCTTTTTCAGGTCGTTCAGGGCGGTGTTTTTTTCGGTTCTGATTGTATCCATGGGAGCCATCTGGGCCATGGGAATGATGTCGCTGATGGGAGCCAAAATTACGGTGCTTACCGGTATGATACCCGCACTACTGATCGTCATAGGCATCCCGAATAATATTTTCCTGCTGAACAAGTACCATGGGGAGTATCAGCATCACCGAAACAAGGTGAAAGCCCTGCAACGGGTGATTCAAAAGGTCGGAGCCGAGATTTTCATGGCCAATGTGACCACGGCAGTCGGTTTTGCCTCCTTTATGTCGATCAACAATCACCTGCTGCGTACATTCGGGTTGATTGCCTCGGTCAATATTATGCTTTTGTGCATGCTCTGCCTGTTTCTGGTGCCCACCATTTTCTCGTTCCTTCCGCCACCGGCCGACAGGCACGTCAGACATCTTGATAACCGGGTAGTCAAAGCGATTACCAACAAACTGGTCTATTTCGTTCGCTTCAAAAGGCGCTGGATCTATGTTTCCGTGTTGGCCATCATGGCCATATCGATTTTCGGAATAACAAAAATGCGGTCAACCGGATACATACTTGACGATATTCCCAAAAAGAATCAATTATACAAGGACAATCAGTTTTTCGAAAACACCATCCGGGGGGTTATGCCGCTTGAGGTAGCCATTGATACGAAAAAGCCGAACGGGGTTTACAGTGGGGCTTTCTTGAAGAAAGTGGAAACTTTTCAGAACTATGCCCGGAGATATCCTGAAATGGCCCGGTCATTCAGTCTGGTCGATGGACTGAAAGTGGCCAATCAGGCTTATTACAACGGGGGTGAAAAGTACTACCGGTTGCCCGGAGCGCAGGAGAGGGCCTTTATCCTGCCTTATCTGTCAGGGAGCATGAACGGGAGTAATATTACCGGTTCATTCATCGATTCAGCGGCACAGATTATGCGGGTTAATTTCCGGGTGGCTGATGTGGGGACCAATAAGCTGCTCGAGATTCAGAGCGGACTTCAGTCAAAGCTCGACACTCTTTTCCCTCCCGGACAGTACAAGACTATTCTGACCGGATCGAGCCTTAAATTCACACTCGGAACGGGATCTTTGGTCAAACATTTGATCAAGAGCCTGTTAATGGCTATTTTACTGATTGCCGTTTTTATGGCCTACATGTACCGGAGTTTGAGAATGATATTGGTTTCGGTGTTTGCCAATCTGCTCCCATTGTTATTCACAGCCGGACTGATGGGGTATCTGAATATCTCGATAAAACCTTCGACCCTGCTGGTGTTCAGCGTAACATACGGGATTGCCGTTGACACGGCTGTGCACTTTTTGTCGAAGTACCGGCAACATCTTTGTTTCAGGGGGATCGATCCGGAGATCACGGTAGCTAACACACTGAAAGAAGTCAGTGTCAGCGTGATTTATACGGTTTCGGTTTTGTTCATAGGTTTTGGCATCTTTGTGGCATCTGAATTCGGGGGTACCAAAGCCATGGGCTTTTTGATCAGCATCACTTTGCTGATCGCCGTGATTTCCAATTTGCTGCTGGTTCCTTCGATTCTTCTCGCGGGGATTCAGAAGGATAAGGAAAAGAAGAGATTAAAATTTCTGAAGGAGGCCGTATGAAAAATATCCAGGAACTGCAAATGATGGTTGAAGCGGAGATCTGTGCCCAGCATAAGGCCGTTGAACCTCATGAATTGTACGAACCCATGTGGTACGCCCTGTCGAATGGTGGCAAACGCCTGAGACCGGTATTTATGCTGATGGGATGCCAGCTTTTCAGTGACGATCTCAAACCGGCGTTACTACCGGCGGTTGGCATCGAAATGTTCCACAATTTCACCCTTTTACATGATGATATCATGGACAAGGCATCCATGCGCCGGAATCTTCCGACTGTGCATGTCAAATGGGATGTGAACAGGGCAATTCTTTCAGGTGACGCACTGGCGATCAATGCGAACATTTACATCGCCCGTTGTGATAAGTCGATACTTCCGGAGGTGCTGGATGTTTTCAATACCACGGCGCTTCAGGTTTGTGAGGGACAGCAATATGATCTGAACTTTGAAACGCTTCCTGATGTCAGTGAGGAAGAGTATCTGAATATGATCAGGCTGAAAACTGCCGTGCTGATTGCCGGGAGTTTGCAGATCGGTTCAATCATCGGTGGGGCGGAATCGAGATGGAGTTCAGGCATTTACGAACTCGGATGTCTGATCGGAATGGCTTTTCAACTTCAGGATGATTATCTGGATACTTTTGGCAATCCCGTGACTTTCGGAAAAAGCATCGGAGGAGATATTCTGGCCAATAAAAAAACTTATCTGCTGATCCGGGCCAGAGAACTGGCCAATCAGGAACAGCTGAAAATCCTGAAAAAATATTTTGGTATTGAGACCTTCGACCCTGCTGAGAAAATCGACCGGGTTAAAAAAGTATTTATAGATTTGGGCGTTGATAAAGAAATCATGGATAAGGTTCATGATTATTCGAACAAGGCGCTGGCGATTCTGGATAAATTGCCGGTTCCGACAGAAAGAAAGCAAGAATTAGCTAAGTTTACCCGCAATCTCATGGACCGAATTCGATAAATATCCATAATTTTGCATTTCAAAAATCCAGCAGCAATGGTTGAAAATAAAGGAAAAGTTTTACAGGTAATCGGGCCGGTGGTCGACGTTGAATTTGCCGGCGGTGGAGCCTCATTACCAGAAATTTATGAAGCTCTTGAAATAACAAGGGAAGATGGGACCAAGCTTATCGTTGAATGTGAGCAGCATATCGGTGAGAACACAATCCGGGCAATTGCCATGGATTCCACCGACGGTCTTTCGAGGGGAATGGAAGTAACGTCAACGGGAAATCCAATCCGGATTCCTGTTGGAGATCAGGTAAGAGGCCGATTGTTGAATGTTACCGGTCTGCCGATTGACGGACTGGGCGCCATGGATAATTCGGTAGGATATCCTATTCACAGGGAACCGCCAAAATACCAGGATCTTAATACCGACAACCAGTTGTTATTCACCGGTATTAAGGTTATCGACCTGATCGAGCCTTATTCAAAAGGAGGAAAGATCGGTTTGTTTGGTGGTGCCGGTGTTGGAAAAACTGTGTTGATTCTCGAGTTGATCAACAACATCGCAAAAGCCTATTCCGGTTTGTCCGTTTTCGCCGGTGTCGGTGAACGTACCCGTGAAGGCAATGACCTTCTGCGCGAGATGCTCGAATCGGGTGTAATTGATTATGGCGAGGAATTCGTCAAAGACATGAAAAATGGCGGATGGGATCTGTCGAAAGTTGATTTCAAAAAACTCAAAGACAGTAAGCTTGCCCTGGTTTTCGGTCAGATGAACGAACCTCCGGGGGCCCGTGCCCGTGTTGCCTTATCAGGGCTGGCGCTTGCCGAATATTTCCGTGACGGCGATGAAAAGACCGGCGGAAGGGACATTTTGTTCTTCATGGATAATATTTTCCGTTTCACCCAGGCCGGCTCCGAAGTTTCAGCTTTGCTGGGGCGTATGCCTTCGGCTGTTGGTTACCAGCCTACTTTGTCAACCGAAATGGGCGCCATGCAGGAACGTATTAACTCCACCAAGAGAGGTTCCATTACCTCGGTTCAGGCTGTTTATGTACCTGCTGATGACCTTACCGACCCGGCTCCGGCAACCACCTTCTCCCACCTGGATGCCACAACGGTTTTGAGCCGTAAAATTTCGGAGATTGGTATCTATCCGGCCGTTGCTCCACTGGAGTCAACCTCTAGGATATTGACGCCTGAGATCGTCGGGAAAGAGCACTACGAAACCGCCCAGCGGGTGAAGGAAGTTCTGCAGCGTTACAACGAATTGCAGGACATCATTGCCATTCTGGGTATGGACGAATTGTCGGAAGAGGATAAACTGCTGGTACACCGTGCCCGTCGTGTCCAAAGGTTCCTGTCGCAGCCGTTCCACGTTGCCGAACAGTTTACCGGACGTCCCGGAGCATTTGTGGCCATTGAGGACACCATCAAAGGATTCAATATGATCATGGACGGCGAAGTCGACAAATATCCTGAATCTGCGTTTAACCTGGTCGGACCGATCGAGGAAGCGATTGAAAAAGGTGAAAAAATGCTGGCTGAAGCCCGGAAATAACTAATCCAAACATTATCGTGTACCTCGAAATACTAACACCGGAATCCAGGATCTTTTCCGGGGAAATCACCCTGG
>JAQWAJ010000163.1 GCA_028707745.1 Bacteroidales bacterium
GGAGGGCAGGGCACTAAACCGGCGAACGGAATTGAAAATACTCAGTGTCAGATAGTTAATTTATCCAGATATTTTCCGATGGCATTCAGCAATTCATCAAAATGGATGGGCTTTGAAAGATAGCCATCACATCCGGCTTCGAAAATCCGATCCGTATCGATTTCATCGGTAAAAGTGGTCTGAGCTATGATCGGCAGGTCGGGACGGAATGATTTAATGGCTTCCGTGGCCTTGAACCCATCCAGGTTTGGCATTCTCAGATCCATCAGAACGAGGTTTATATCAGGATCCTTCTGGCACATGTCGATGGATTGGAACCCATCCATGGCCCACAGCAGGGTGACACCGGTTTTTGTTAATGCAGCTTTAAAGAAGAGCATATTTGTTTCAACATCCTCAACAATGAGAATTTTTTTCCCTGTCCAATCGGTTATTCTTTTTGGTTTTTTTTCCGTTTGCATGGTTGTGGTTTTATCTGGCAAGTTTCAACACGGTTTCAAGATCACTGATTTTAAATGGCTTGCTGATGTATCCATCCATTCCTTTCTGGATAAAAAGCTCCATATTGCCTTTAACAGCGTCAGCCGTCATGGCAATGATCGGAAGATATCCGGTATCGCTGTTATCTTTTTCTCTTTGGCGGATCACATGGGTAGCTTCCAGCCCGTCCATCACAGGCATCTGAATATCCATCAGCACGATATCGTATCGGTTCGTCCGGGTCAGATCACAGGCTGTCTGCCCGTTTTCGGCGATGTCTACCTTATGCCCCAATTTCGTCAGGTTATAAACCGCAACACGTTGATTGATAGGATTGTCTTCAGCCAGCAGGATATGTAATTTTCTAATTTCTGAAGCCGACTTATCCAATGTTGGTTTCGTATCTGTCATGATGGATTCAGAGAGGTTTAAAACGGCTGTGAACCAAAATGTTGAACCTTTCCCTTCTTCACTGTCAACACCGATCTCCCCCTGCATCAATTCAGCCAGCCGTTTCGAAATGGTTAATCCCAATCCGCTTCCACCGAATTTCCGGGCAATGGAATCATCGGTCTGAGAAAAAGATTTGAAGAGTTTGTTTTTTCCGGCTTCGGAGATTCCGATACCGGAGTCGATGACCCTGAAAATGAGTTTTACTTTTCTTGACGATTTTTCCAGAAGATCAATCTCGCAGGAGATACCTCCTGCATTGGTAAACTTAATAGCATTGTTAATCAGGTTGATCAGAATCTGCTTGGTCCTTAAAGGATCTCCGATTAATGCCCGGGGTATTTCAGGGCTGATCTTACTTCTGAGGTAAAGTCCTTTTTTCTGAGCCTGATAATTCAACAATTTAATGGTTTCGTTGATTTTCTCCGACAGGTCGAAATCGATTTTTTCCAAAGTGATTTTTCCGGCTTCGATTTTTGAGAAGTCAAGAATATCATTGATAATGGATAGCAGGTTGTCTCCCGAAAGTTTTATAATTTGCAAAAAATCAACTTGTTCCGGGCTCAGATCGGTTTCCATTAAGATATCGGTCATACCAATAATCCCGTTCATCGGGGTTCGTATTTCATGGCTCATATTTGCCAGAAACATCGATTTGGCCATGTTCGCAGCATCTGCATCGTCTTTGGCTTGCTGCAAAGCCAGCTTATCGCTGTGACGTTCGGTGGTATCCCTTGCAATGCCGATCATTCCTGTTAATTCGCCATTCAGGTTGATCAACGGATTGATGCGGTAGTCGAGGAGTACTTTGCTGCCATCAGTCAATGGCATCCAGAGCTCTTTTTCAACCGTTAACATGGTCTCCTTAAGCTGTTGTTCGAGCTGATTCAGTTCAACCATCACTCCTTCAGGGAAGGCTTCTGCATTGGTTTTACCGATAATCTGATTTTCAGCAATTCCAAAGCTTGATGCAAAAGTTTTATTACATCCGAGATATTGTCCGGATGCGGATTTGTAGTAAACCAGATCGGGGATTGATTGTAACAGACTGTTTAATAGAAAGTTGCTTTGTTCTAATGATTTCTGCATTTTAACCCGTTCTGAAATCTCTGATTCGAGCTGGCGTTTTTGATGATACAGGTCGAGAAATACCCGGATCTTGCCCTGCAGAATTTTAGGATTGATCGGTTTTGATATGAAATCGACAGCACCCGATTCGAGACCTTTAACAACATGAAAATCTTCATGGTAAATGGCTGAAACAAAGATAACCGGCAGATGGCGGGTTGCAGCGTTGGATCTCATCAGGACGACTGTTTCGTATCCATCCATATCGGGCATCTGCACGTCAACCAAAGCCAGTGCGAAATTGTGGTTAAGAGTCAGCTGAAGAGCCTGATTACCCGATAATGCACGGATCGGTTTGACATCGAAATCGACCATCAGCCTTTCCAGAGCGATAAGATTCTCAACCTTATCGTCAACGATGAGTATTTTGGTTTCTTCAGTCATACGTTAGTTAATTATCTATCGGTTTAGATACTTTGCCATTTTTTGCAGGAGTATCATCCTATTAATTGGTTTTGTAACAAGCTCATCAACAAAGACATGAATACCATTGTTCTTTTTATTTTGCAAGGCATAAGCTGTTTGAACGATAACTGGGAGCTCCGGACGCATCGATTTGATTTGTGCGGTAGCCTCGTACCCATCAAAGTCAGGCAGCCGGATGTCCATGAGTACCAGCTCAATTTCAGGATGATTTTTTGCCAGGTCAACAGATTCCCTTCCTGTAGAGGCCCGCAAAATATTAAGTCCGGTGATTCGAAGACTTTCCTGCAGAAAAAGAAAGTTCAGGTCTTCGTCTTCAGCGATCAGGATGGTCCTGGAATACCAGTTATGGTCATCCGGCAGTTTGACAGTTGTTTGGGGATTCTCTGAAATTGCTGCTTCAGGTGGGATCATCGGAACGGTGAAACGAAACTCGGATCCATGTCCTAATTCAGATTCAACCCATATTTTGCCGCCCAGCAATTCAACGAGATTTTTTGATATTGACAGGCCCAATCCCGTTCCGGGTATCAAAACATTCGGATTTTCGGCTCTTTTGAAACGACTAAAGATTTCCGTAGTGTTTTCGGGGGCCACTCCGACTCCGGTATCTTTGACAAAAAATTCGATCCAGGTATCTTTTTTCTGAAATCCGAAAAAGATTTGCCCGGATTCAGTGTACTTGAATGCATTGTTTAGCAGGTTATTAAGTATTTGACGGAGCCTTTGACTGTCAGTGTTCAGGATAAAGTTGCCCGCTGTAGGATCGACTGAAAGATGGAGGGTAATATTCTCTTTCCTTTCCTGTCGTTTTATTTTTTCAAAATAGTCAAAGAGTTCAGCGCAGAGGCCGCAGATATCCAGCGGGGATACTGAGATTTTCAATTCACCGGTTTCAAGCTTGGAGTGGTCGAGTATTTCATCGATCAGAAACAACAAGTTTTTGCTGCTGTTGCTGACATACCGGAGATATTTTTCTTTATCTTTTTTGGGGACTAAAGGGTTGACTATCAAATCAGCAAATCCCAGAATGCTGTTTACCGGGGTTCTGATTTCATGTGACATATTCACCAGCAGTTGACTTTTGTAATCGCTGGCTTTTTCGGCATTGGCTCTGGCAATCTCGAGTTCTTTGGTTATTTGTGCACTCTTTTGAATCTCTTCGGTCAGCAACCTGTTTTTCAGGTTTAATTCATCAATGAGTGAACGGAGTTTCGTCCGGTTTTCTTCGAGGTCGATGAAAACCTGAACCTTGGCACGGACAATATCCGGATTTACAGGTTTAGGAATGAAATCCACTGCGCCGGTTTGCATTCCTTTGATTTTATACTGGTCCTCTGTATAAACTGCGGAGATAAGAATGACCGGAGTTGCTTCATGCAGCGACAACTGTCTCAGGTTTTTCAGCGTTTCAAAACCATCCATTTCAGGCATCTGGATGTCCAGCAAAACGAGCGAGTAACGGTTGTTTTTGGCCAGTTGGACCGCATCGAATCCTGAACTGGCCAGATCAATCTCAACCGGTATACTTCTGAGGATCATTTTTAATCCCAGAAGGTTGGTTTCGTTGTCATCTACTATAAGGATTCTATGTACCATGAACAGAATTGAATGTGATTACTTCTTCAGCCATACCCTCATCAATGACAGTAATTTAGCTATATCGATAGGTTTGGATACATAATCCGAAGCGCCCGCGTCTAAACACTTTTGCCGGTCTTCCTTCATGGCCTTGGCGGTAACGGCAATAATCGGAGTCTCCTTGAAACTTTTGTCCTTACGGATCTCCTGAATGGCTTCAAATCCGTCCATTTCAGGCATCATAATATCCATCAGTATGAGATTGACATCTGAATGGTTTTTCAGAATCTCCAGGGCTTTGAGCCCGTTTTCAGCCTTCAGTACATCAATTCCTTTTTCCTCAAAAACCTTGGAAAGCGCAAAAATGTTTCTCATATCGTCATCAACGAGCAAAACCTTCTTCCCCTCAAAGGTATCTTCTTTTTCGTAAAGCTTTTTCAGGATTGCCTGTTGCTGCTGAGGAAGATCCTGTACCATGCGGTGTAAAAAGAGCGTAGCTTCATCAAGTAGTCTCTCTTCAGATCTGACGCCTTTAATAATAATAGATTTGGTATATTGGTTTAATTCGTCATTCTGCTCACGGGTGAGGTCCTGACCGGTATAGATGATGATCGGAGGGAGCACCTCCAGGTGCATTTCCCGGATTTTCCGGATTAATTCGAGACCGTCGGCATCAGGTAAACCCAGGTCGAGGATCAGGCAATCGTAAACATTTTTTCTGAGGAGTTCAATGCATTCCTGTGCCGTGGACACCTCACTGATTTCAACGTCGGCTCCTTTCAGAAGCTGTTTCATCGTTTTTCTCAGCAATTCATTATCTTCAACAATCAGCAGGTGCTTCATTTTCTTTTCGAGAAAGTGCTCGATTTTATCAAAGGCAGCGGCAAGTGTATCCACTGTTACCGGCTTTTTGAGATATCCGATAGCTCCTTTCTGATAAGCTTCAAAGGTTTCGTCCAGCGACGACATCATGTGAACGGGAATATGTCTGGTTTTCGAATCGCGTTTGATCAGGTCGAGAACTTTCCATCCGTCCATGCCTGGCAGCTTGATGTCCAGAATAATTGCTGCCGGGAGGTATTCCTGTGCTATGGCATATCCGGTTTCTCCATCTCCGGCAATAATACATTTGAAATGCTGGTTATGGCACTCTTTGTATAGAATTTTTGCAAACTCCGCGTCATCTTCAATGACTAGTATCGTT
>JAQWAJ010000164.1 GCA_028707745.1 Bacteroidales bacterium
GACCATCAGATATGATACGATCACGGAGTATATCGGAACGAAAAGATCGTTGTTCAGCATTGCTACCAGAAAAGAATCCGGCTGAAACCGTAAGATCAGCGGAAGCGACAGTACCATTAAACCGTTCGCCGGAGTAGGTATCCCGATGAATTGATGAGACTGCCTCTCGTCAATATTGAACAGGGCCAGTCGCAGACCGGCAAATACCGGCAAAAGAAACGGAAGCAACCGCAAAATGATGGTCCCGGCTGGTTGGGAGATTGAAAACGGGCCACCTACGCCAAGCTGTTCCTGAATTCCGAATAATATTGCGGCCGGAGCCAGTCCGAACGAAATCAGATCAGCCAGTGAATCAAGCTCTTTACCGATAGGCGATTGAGCCTTTAGTAACCTCGCGGCCATTCCGTCGCAAAGATCGAAAATAAAACCAATTGCAATTAAAATTGCTCCTTGCGTAATATATCCGCGGAGTGCCATCAGAACGGCAAGCGATCCGCAAAGAAGATTAAGCAAAGTCAGGGTATTGGGAATCTGTTTTATAATTCGTCTCATGTTTTCAGGCAATAAATTGGCATAAAAATAGTTAAAAAGCTTAGTTTACTTATCTTGGAACCCGAATCGTGAATACAGGTATGAAACAAATATGGTGGATTTGTTCGATATGGTTGCTGATGAGCAGTATAGCCCCGGCACAGGTTAAATACTCAAATGAGTTTCTATCGATTGGAGCCGGCGCCCGCCTGATGGGAATGGGCGGTGCAGGTACGGCATTTGTCGACGATGCCACTGCCGGTTACTGGAATCCCTCACGATTGGTAGAAATACCGGGTAAAATGGATTTTAGCCTGATGCACTCCGAGTATTTTGCCGGTCTGGCAAAGTATGATTATGCCGGATTCGCCTATAAACCTGACGCAGGAACCGCAATCGGTGTTTCGCTGATCAGGTTCGCGGTCGATGATATTCCCAATACGCTCGAACTGATCGATCAGGACGGAAATATACGATACGACCGGATCACCAGTTTCTCGGCTGCCGATATGGGCGTGCTATTGTCGTACGCGAAAAAAACTAAAATTCCCGGTCTCCAGGTTGGTGCCAATGTTAAGCTGGTTTACCGGCATACCGGTGAATTTGCAAAAGCCTGGGGTTTCGGACTCGATGCCGCTGCCAGCTATGCGGTTTCGAACTGGCACCTTTCAGCAGTAGCCCGCGATATAACCGGTACCTTCAATGCCTGGAGTTTCAAGAAGGATTTACTGGCCGACGCATTTGAACTTACCGGAAACGAACTCCCTGAAAACAGTCTCGAAGTTACGGTACCCCGACTGATCCTTGCCGCTTCCCGTGATTTCAGGATTAACAGTAAACTCAGCATCGCCGCTGCATTCGATGCCCATTTTACTTTCGACGGAGAACGCCATGTAATCCTTCCGGTTGGCCCGGTTGGAATTGATCCTTACGTCGGCGGTGAACTCCGGTATTCTTCATGGCTTTTTGCGCGCGTCGGAGTGGGGAACTTCCAGCTGATTCCGGGCATAAATGGCAAGGATAACCTTAACCTGCAACCGAACCTCGGACTGGGTATTCAATACCGGAATATCTATATCGATTATGCCCTGACCGATGTCGGAAATCTTTCAGTCGCACAGTATTCAAACCTGATCTCACTCAGGTATGTGCTCAAATAAAAAAAGCCCGGCACAACCGGGCTTTTTGTCAGAATAAACTCCAACCTATTTCTTTTCTCCAGCTTTTGCAGCCTGACCTTTGCAAGCAGCAGCTTCTTTGCAGGTTGCTGCACATCCACCTTTTGCTTCGCCTTTGCTGGCTGAGCAACATGATGATTTAGCTTCAACTTTCTTGGCTTCGCAGCAAGATGCTTTGGCTTCACTTTTTTCAGCTTTTTTGGCTTTTTTATCTTTTTTGTCTTTGTCAACGGCTACAATTTTAGCAGCAACATCTTGTGACATCGTCAGTGCAGGAGCAGCATAAACGCCTACGAAAACCAACAGCGAGAGAATAACCAGTACTTTTTTCATGTTTATCATTATTTATAATGTTGATGCGAAGATAACGCTCTTTTTACCTACTATGTTGTTAAATAAAAGTTAAACAATCTGTTGTTATACCTTTTTTAACACATTTAGCTCCATTCAGCTATCTCTGTTATCCTCCCGATGGTTTTATCACCCGGCTTAACCAGGATTTTTGTCCCTTTTGGGAAAAACAGATCCACCCGTGATCCAAACTTAATAAATCCCAGTTCATCTCCTAATGAAACACTCCTGCCTGGTCTGGGGTAGGTGACAACACGCCTGGCCATGATACCGGCAATCTGCCTCATCATCAGCTGTTTTCCTTTAGAATCTTCAATGACAACGGTACTTCTCTCATTCCGGTCAGATGACTTCGGATGTCGGGCAAACAGATGCCTCCCGGGATTGTATTGCTGGTACCGTACATATCCGGCAAGCGGTATCCAGTTAATATGAACATTGCCCCCCGACATGAAAATCGATACTCTGGTCCGATAGTCTTCAAAGAATTCCCCGACAAACATTTCATCTATCGTTATGATGGTGCCGTCTGCAGGTGCTATTACTTTTCCTTCGGATACCGGGGCAGGCCGGTAGGGCTGCCTGAAAAACCAGCTGACAAAACACATGATAAGTATGGTCAGGCCCAGGGAAGCACAGAAAACCACCTTATGCCCGAGCAGAAGATAAATTAAAACATCAATGAGGATTAGCACTAACCCGATATACAAAACAGTTTTTATTCCTTCCCGATGAATACGGATCTTCATGTTAGTAAAGTTATAGTTAAATAGGTCGCGGGAGCAGCAAGGATCAAACTGTCGAATCGATCCAGAATGCCTCCGTGACCTGGCATGAGTTTGCCCGAATCTTTTACACCCGCTGCACGCTTCCAACACGATTCGGCAAGATCACCAAATGTACCGGTAATGACAATCACCGGGCACAATATCCACAAATGCATGATGGGTATTCCCGGGAATAACGGCCGGCTTATCCAGGTAACCAGCAACGCCATGACAAATCCGCCAACCAGGCCTTCCCACGATTTCTTGGGCGAGATTCGTGGAAACATCTTGTGCTTGCCGATTAGTTTTCCGGTCAGGTAGGCTCCGGTATCATTCAGCCACAGAATCAGGAACATGAATAGCACTACCTGATAATTGAAGCCGTCAGCATAAGGAGAATACACTAAAATATTGAACATCGAAACCGGAACTGCCACATACAGAACGCCAAATAAAGTGAGCGCAGCAGACAGGATCGGCTGCTCCTTCTGATTGAACATGGGTAGAACCATAAGGATCAAACCTGCAGCCGGGATTAGCAGGAATATTTCCTGATTGGCCCCGGTGTAACGAACCAGGAAAAAGGCCAGAAACAGGATCACACCGGTAATGATACCGGGAATCGTTAAGGGACGCGCCTCAGGAAGGGCTGAGATCCGGTAAAACTCGGTCATGCCCATGATCAGGATAAACAAAAATACCGCAAGAAAAAATAACGGATGAATGGTCACCGATCCGATCATGATCACTGCGTATATTAACCCTGAAACTGTGCGAGTCAGAAATTCTTTCACAATCAACGATCTTTTAATAAAAATACATAGAGGTCACGTGGACCGTGTGCTCCTAAAACCAGCGTCTTTTCAATATCAGCAGTCCTGCTCGGACCGGTAATCAGGGATACCTGCGATGGCATATCACTGTAATTGTTTTTGATACCAGTCAGTGCATCGCTGATTTCATCGACAAGCTGTGAGGATTTACCAATGACAATGTGCACGGGAGTGTGCCCGAACACCCTGCGGCCCGACCCCTGTGCGGAAGAAACCATGATACTGCCGGTACGTGCAATCAGATATTCACATCCCGTTACGGCCACCTCGTTGTCCATAACAGCTTCATAATCAGATGTATATGTGATTCCGGAACGGGCGATCAGATCGCCGGCAATGGATTCTGAGCAGAACACCTTTTTCCACCGCTCTTCTTGAAAGAGTGTTTTTAAGGCCTGAACCAGCTCAGTCCGATTCAGACAATAGATGAATTTACCCTTTACACGAACCAGATTACGGGCGAATTCCATTTCGCGGGTCTCTTCACTGGCAGGTAAATATAAGGATGAATCATGCTGGAATTTTGGAAAGGAAACTGTGCCCCGATCCTCCTGGCTGTCACGTACAGTCTGGATTTTATCAAGAATTGTCTTTCTGGGGTCTCTGACTTCCATCCCTGTTAACTAGGTATTCGCAGGTTCGAACATTTCTGGTTTATGACCTTTCCTGGGTCCGAAAACACGTTCCAGGTCCTCAGCAAAAAGCACTTCGCGCTCAAGCAGCATCTCTGAAATCACTTTATGCCCTTCACTGTTTTCAATCAAGATTTGCTTGGCTCTTTCATAGCCTTCATCAATGATTTTTTTGGCTTCCTCATCGATCATTTCCGCAGTTTTCTCACTATAAGGCTTGCTGAAAGCATATTCCGATTGCCCGGATGAGTCATAGAAGCAGAGTTTCCCGACCTTATCGCTCATTCCGAAATAGGTTACCATGGCATACGCTTGCTTGGTTACCCGCTCCAGATCGTTCAGAGCACCCGTGGATACTTTTCCAAAACATAACTCTTCTGCAGCCCTTCCGGCCAAAGCAGAAGCCAGCTCATCCAGAATCTGTTCCTTTGTGGTAAGCTGCCGCTCTTCAGGCAGGTACCAGGCTGCACCCAAAGCTTTTCCTCGAGGTACAATGGTCACTTTGACCAATGGGTTTGCATATTCAAGCAGCCAGCTGACAGTGGCATGCCCGGCTTCATGATAAGCCACTGCCCGTTTTTCATCCACTGAAATAATCTTGTTCTTCTTCTCTAATCCACCGATAATCCGGTCAACAGCATCCAGAAAATCCTGCCGTTCAACCATCTTCTTTTCCCGACGGGCGGCAATCAAAGCCGATTCATTGCAAACGTTGGCAATATCGGCCCCACTGAAACCAGGTGTTTGCTTGGCAAAGAAATCGATGTCCAGTTCAGGATCATATTTAACATTTCGAAGGTGAACCTGGAAAATCTCCCGGCGTTCATTCAAATCCGGTAATTCGACATGGATCTGCCTGTCGAAACGACCAGCCCTTAAAAGGGCCTTGTCCAGAATATCTGCCCGGTTTGTGGCTGCCAGTAGGATTACCCCTGAATTGGATGCGAATCCATCCATCTCGGTAAGTAATTG
>JAQWAJ010000165.1 GCA_028707745.1 Bacteroidales bacterium
GCATCAGCAAGGCGGTTATGGTCGACGGTACTTCTGTAGGTGTTCTCTGTTCTGTTTATAAAACAGCTGAGAACCTAAACTTTAACCATGAACAGATTTTCACCATCGTTGCATCAGCGTTGGCCAATGAGGAAATACGAAAAAAAGAACAAAAGAAGCTTCGCGAAAGTGAAGAAAGATTTCGTTCAGCCTTCCACACCAGTCCGGATCCGATGTGCATCAACCGCTTATCTGACGGAATGTATATCGATGTTAATCAGAATTTTACCAGTTTTTCAGGGTTCACTGAAAAGGATGTGGCCGGGAAAACGACAACCGACCTGGAAATTTGGAAAAATCCTAAAGAAAAACACCAGCTGATCGAGACCCTGGTCAGAGATGGTTATGTCGAAAATTTGGATGCCCAGTTCAGGATGAAAACCGGAGAAGTCAAAACTGCTCTCATATCTGCGCGGCTGTTTCTGATTAAAGGTGCGCCTCATATTCTTTCTGTTTCCCGCGACATGACCGAAAAGAACCAGACCATCAAGGCAATAGAGGAGAGTGAATACAAATTCAGATCAGTAGTTGAAAATGCATTCGATGGTATTTATCTGGTTTCCGATACCCGGTTTACTTACGCCAATCAACGATTTTGCGATATCATCGGTTATTCGCAGGAAGAAATTAAATCACCGGAATTTAATCTCAGCCTTACACTTACTGAAAAAAGCACCAATCTGGTAGAAGAACGCAGACAATCCAGAATCAGGGAAGAGGAAATCCCCGGCATTTATGAGTTTGAAATCATAACAAAGTCCGGAGAAATCAAGGAAGTCGAAGTCAGCACCGTAAAAATTGAGGACGAAAAGGAGAAGATAACAGTATTGGGTGTCATGCGCGATGTCACCGAGCGAAAAAAACTCTTCGAGGAACTGGTTATTGCCAAAAACAAGGCAGAAGAGGTTAATGTTTTGAAATCAAGACTATTAGCCAATATGAGTCATGAGATCCGAACCCCTCTCAACGGTATATTGGGATTTGCAGAAATTTTAAAGGAGGATCTGAAAGACCATTCGGAGAGATTTATGGCCAACATTATTTATACCAGCGGAATCCGCCTTCTGCATACGCTGAATGCCATACTGGATCTGTCGACCATTGAATCGCAATTCGGCAATTTAAATCTGAGAACCGTCAGCCTAAAACAGGTTGCCCATGAAGTTACGACCCTGTTCCAGCCTGTTGCCCGTAAAAAAGACATCAGCCTTAGTTTTGTCGCCAGTGAGGAAGATATAACCGTCATGGCCGATGAAGAGCTGGTCAATAAGATTCTCAACAATCTGGTCAACAATGCGATTAAGTTCACCCATCAGGGAGGAATAACCGTAAGCACTTCGATTATGGATGACGGAGAGAGCAAATTCGGCTGCCTTCAGGTTACTGATACCGGCATCGGTATCAAGGAGGAGAATCAAATGATCATTTTCGATGAATTCAGGCAGGTCAGTGAAGGACAGACCCGTTCATACGACGGCTCCGGTTTGGGGCTGCACATTTCCAAAAGATTTGCTGAAATGATGGGCGGAAAAATTACCGTAAACAGTAAGTTTTCTGAGGGCTCGACCTTTACCTTGTGTCTTCCGTTCAAATAATTCTGCCGGTTCTGATGTGGTAATGATATTCCTCCATTTTTGATATTACAAAAAAGATATATCTTTGTGGCCTGCATCAAGAGCCTCTGGAATTGGAGGCACCAACCGAGCACAAAAGCCGCGGTGGTTTAGAATGCGGGCCGTCTGGTCAAAAAAATGTTTTTCAGACAATCCCGAACAAACTTGGTGCAAAAAGCGTGTTATATTAAACTTTTTGCATGATGACAAACAAGAAAACATTTCTGTTTACCAGTGAATCCGTCAGCGAAGGACATCCGGATAAAGTATCCGATCAGATCTCTGACGCACTTCTCGATGCCTATCTGAGTAGCGATCCCAACTCGAGGGTTGCCATCGAAACTTTGGTCACCACTGACAGGGTGGTTCTGGCTGGTGAAGTCGGATCGACCACTCACGTTGACCATGAAGCAATTGCCAGGAAGGTCATTTGTGATATTGGATACGATCATCCCGGAATCGGTTTTGACGGACACAACTGCACAATCACCAATCTGATTCACGAACAATCTGACGATATTGCCCATGCTGTTTTGCATGAAGATCCTGAAAATCAGGGAGCCGGCGACCAGGGTCTGATGTTCGGATATGCATGCAGCGGTACTGAAACGCTGATGCCACTGCCTATCGATCTATCGCACAGGCTAATGAGTATTCTGGCCGATATCCGTCGCGAAGGTAAGGAAATGACTTACCTCCGTCCGGATGCCAAATCTCAGGTCACCATTGAGTACGACGAACTGAACAACCCATTGGCAATCAATACGATTCTGGTGTCGACTCAGCATGAAGATTTAAAAGTAAAGAATCAGGATCAGCTGATCAGGAAAGATATCGAGCATGTACTCATTCCCCGTTTGTTCGACACACTCCCTGAAGCGATTCGCTCTCTCTATTCCGGTTCCACAAAAATTCTGGTCAACCCATCGGGATTATTTATTATCGGTGGACCTAACGGAGATACGGGGCTTACCGGACGAAAAATCATCGTTGACACTTATGGGGGCTGGGCCCGCCATGGCGGAGGAGCATTCTCGGGAAAAGATCCTTCAAAGGTCGACCGTTCGGGAGCTTATGCAGCCCGGTATATCGCCAAAAACCTGGTAGCAGCCGGTATATCTTCAGAAGTCGAGGTTCAGCTGGCGTATGCCATCGGTCAGGCCGAACCGGTTTCCATTTCCGTCAACACCTTCGGGAAAGAAAAAATCTCGCTCTCGTCAAAGGTTCTGGAACAACTGGTCAGGGAAAACTTCCCGCTCAAACCGTACTACATCATCCGCGATCTGGCGCTGAAAAATCCGATTTATCAGGCCACCGCATCGTACGGTCACATGGGCCGGAAGTGCTATACCGCCAATGGGATCAAGTATTTCCCATGGGAGGAAACAAACCTCGCGGCGAAGCTACGTTAATTACCCGCCCGATTTTTTGGCTTTGTACCCTTCGTCGACCAGAATTTGCATCACCTTGTCGCGGAAATCCCCCTGAATGAGGATTTCCGCGTCTTTGGCGGTGCCTCCTACCCCACATCTAGTTTTCAGCATTTTACCAAGCGCCTCGAGATCTTCACGGGAACCCACGAAACCGGTGATCAGAGTCACTGCTTTCCCCTTGCGGTTTTTCTTATCGAGCTGAACGATCAGTTTCTGCTGGTTTGCCGCAACGGTTTCAGGCTCGCTCGGCTTATCCTTATCGTATTTATAATCGGTATTTGTTGAATATACAACGCCAAGCCGGTCTTTCCAGTCTTTTGCCATCGGGTTTGTTTTGATTGCAAAATAAGCCTTTTTGCGGAAATGCTGTCAATCTGGCCCCTCTTCTCTGCCATAACTATTCTGGCAAACAAATTGATGCACTTGTTCTGGTCAAATAAGTGTTATTATGAATCTGAATAATTTTACCATTAAGTCACAGGAGGCTATCCAGAAAGCTTTCACGATAGCCGAAGGGTATCAGCACCAGGCCGTGGAAAGCGGACATCTGCTGAAGGGCCTTTTTTCTGAAGCTGAAGATGTTACCAATCACCTTCTTGCAAAAGTTTCGGTGGATGCAAAGAGCGTGGAGTCGGCTCTCGACCGGATCATCCAGCGGTATCCGAAAATCAGTGGCGGAGAAGCTTACCTCTCGAAATCAGGAACCCGTACGCTCACCCGGGCACAAAACTTATCGAAAGAAGCGGGCGACCAGTTTGTTTCAGTGGAGTTCATTCTGCTCGGCATTCTGGATGCCGGCGACGAGGTTGCCCAGATGCTGAAAGACAGCGGTGCAGGGGAGCGGCAACTTAAAGCTGCCATCATTGAACTCCGCAAGGGACAAACAGTTAACAGCCAGACTGCCGAAAATACTTTCGACAGCCTCAACCGTTTTGCCATCAATCTGAATGAACAGGCCCGGTTGGGTAAGCTCGACCCGGTAATCGGCCGCGATGAAGAGATCCGCAGAGTTCTCCAGATCCTTTCACGACGCACCAAAAATAACCCGGTACTGATTGGTGAACCGGGAACCGGCAAAACAGCTATCGTTGAGGGAATTGCGCACCGGATTCTGAGCGGCGACATCCCTGAAAATTTGAAATCCAAACAGGTTTTTGCTCTCGATATGGGGGCGCTCATCGCAGGCGCAAAATATAAGGGAGAATTCGAGGAGCGACTGAAAGGCGTTGTTAAAGAAGTCATTGAATCTGACGGCGAGGTCATTCTGTTTATTGATGAGATCCACACGCTGGTGGGCGCCGGTCAATCCGAAGGCGCCATGGACGCGGCCAACATCCTGAAACCTGCCCTGGCAAGAGGCGAGCTCAGGGCAATCGGCGCCACCACACTCGATGAATATCAAAAATACTTCGAAAAAGATAAGGCTCTGGAGCGCCGGTTTCAGAAGGTAATGATCAATGAGCCAGATGTGCTCAGTGCCATTTCCATTCTCCGGGGATTGAAAGAGCGATACGAAATGCATCACCAGGTGAGGATCAAGGACGATGCCATCATCGCCGCGGTGGAACTTTCGCACCGATATATCACCGACCGGTTTCTTCCTGACAAGGCCATCGACCTGATGGATGAAGCCGCTGCCAAACTGCGCATCGAGATGAATTCATCACCGGAAGAACTCGACGAGCTGGAACGGCACATCCGCCAGCTGGAGATCGAGCGCGAAGCCATCAAACGCGAAGGAGATCAGGAGAAAATCTCACGTATCAGTGAAGAAATCGCCAACTTGTCGGATCAGCGTACCAAGCTGCGGGCCGAATGGCAGCGCGAAAAAACCATTGTCGATGAGATCCAGAAAAACAAGGCAGCTATTGAACAATTCAAGCTCGAGGCCGATCAGGCCGAACGATCACTGGATTATGAACGCGTAGCCGAGTTGCGATACGGCAAGATCAAAGAAGCTGAGCGGAAAATTGTCGGGCTGAACCAAACCCTGAGCGAACTTCACATCAATGGGGCCCTGATCAAAGAGGAGGTTGATGCAGACGATATCGCCGAGGTGGTATCCAAATGGACCGGCATTCCGGTTAACCGGATGCTCCAGAGCGAAAAGGAAAAACTACTCCATCTCGAAGA
>JAQWAJ010000166.1 GCA_028707745.1 Bacteroidales bacterium
ACGCTCAAAATTCTTACTGAAGTATTGCAATCAAAGTATGAATATCTGACAGAAGGGCAATCGCGAATGGTACCGGGCTTTTCCAGGATTCATGAAAATCAATCCGGATTTATGCTGGATAGTCTGGAAAGAGAACTATCGCAATTATTGATGAAAAACCTGCCCAATTCTGCTGGTCAAAGCCAGTTTGTTCAGGTGAAAAAGGGACTGCTGGAGCAGGACTGGCATTATGCGGCAAATCAGTTTTCATCAGACCAGACCGCTTTGGGATTAATCGAGCAGCAAATCGGAGAAAAGGGGCAACCGGTTTTTCAAAATCCTTCGATGATCGGGAAAAGAGAAAAGGTTTATGAGCTTGCATTAAAACTGTCGGTTGAAGAGGTCAGTGACAATGCCGGTATTGAATCCTTAACCAGATTGAAACAGGAATTGGAAAGGGTTAAAATTGAGATGTATGATGAGCTGGTAAAGTCAATTGAACAGAGCATCATCCTACAGGAGCTGAATGATCAGAATAACCTGGAAAAGTGGCTGGAGAAGGCGATTGAAGTCGAGAAGAGCCGGGCCAGATATAACAACCTGACCAATTACAAGACGACTTTCCTGAACAATTATAACGAATTGACTTCAAATGAGATTCTGATAAAAAAATTGGAACGAGAGATTGCTTTTATACAATCGGGTTATTTTAATAATCAGCAGGAGTTGAATCAGGATGGACTGGAACTGAAAAGTAATAAATGGTCAGCAATCAAGATTGTCGATGCTCCGGTATTTCCGTCTGAACCAAATACCTCCAAAAGAGTTTACTTCATTGTTTTGGCATTTTTGGCAGGAATGCTGATCACCATTTTATGGATTGCCGTTTTTTGGTGGTTTGATTCAAGCATTAAGACTCCGGGGCGTCTCGAAAAGTTTTCCGGAGAAAAATTATTGGGTGTTTATCCACGGGTTCCAAAGAACCAGGATAAACATGAAAAGTATTCACTGATTACATCAAGATGTATTGATCAGATGATTCAACGGATCAGACTGGAGAATCTCCGTCAAAACGAGGGCGGAGAAAAACCATTTATCATATTTATGATCAGCACGCGTGAAAAGGATGGGAAAACCTACCTGGCAACCCGATTGGTGGAAAAATTGAGGGCAACCGGGTCCAGAGTGTTGTTTGTCAAGCCCATGGAGAATTATACTTTCGATGAAATAAAGCAAATGTTCTCCAGCTTTGACCAACCTGAGCAAGCCTGGGATTTTGAATATGCAATTTCGGATCATTTTGTTGGAATAAAAACGATAAATGAGCTCATGCGTAATTATACATTTCTGACTTCCGGATATCATTATCTGTTCATTGAGCTCCCCGCCTTACTGTCAGATGAGTTTCCTTCTATGTTAACAAAATCAGGAAACCTTTCCATTATGGTTGCACCCGCGGGCAGAAGCTGGAATCAGGCAGATGCGGATGCAATGGATTTATACCGGTCTTCATCCGGGCATTCGATACTTGGCCTTTTGAACGGATGCCGGATTGAATCCATAGGAGTCAAACGCCTATAGGATTGATCATTTATCTCATCGATGTTGTCGATTACATTTCGTGGTTCATGGAAAAATCTTTACCTTTGCGCCCAAGTTTATCAAAATAATGTCTAACGCATTAACTAATTGAGATTTACAAAATGTCCGAAATTGAAAAAAACTTAGTGGAAGAGGAAGCCGAAAAATCATTGAATCCGGCAACCGAATCGGCCCCAGTGGCAGAAAATCAAGAAGTCGAAGTTGATGTTAACTCCGATGATGCTGAAGTTATTCTTCTCGAAGAAGAAATTGAAGAGGAAGAATTTGTTCCTGAAGAGGAAGAAATTGAAGAAGAGGAAGAGGAAGAAGTTGACGTAGTTGAACTGTTAAAAGTGACCAAGCTTACCGGTGAAGAATTTGACTGGGATAAGTATGAAGCTGAGCAGGACGGTTACAGTGCAGAAGAACGGTCGAAACTGGAAGCCATGTTCGACGAAACGCTTTCAGTGGTTGGCGCAAATGAAGTGATCGACGGAACGGTTGTTTTTATGAACAAACGTGAAGTTGTGGTTAACATCGGATACAAATCCGAAGGTGTTGTCAGCTTGAACGAATTCCGTTATGATCCGGATCTGAAAGTGGGCGACAAAGTTGAAGTTTACGTTGAGACCCTGGAAGACAAAAACGGACAGCTGATCCTTTCTCACAAGAAAGCCCGCGCTCTTCGTTCCTGGGATCGCGTTAACGATGCTTACGAAAAAAGTGAAATTATTAAAGGTTACATCAAATGTCGCACAAAAGGCGGCATGATCGTCGATGTATTCGGTATCGAAGCATTCCTGCCGGGTTCACAGATCGATGTTAAACCGATTCGTGACTACGATATCTTTGTTGGAAAAACCATGGAATTCAAGGTTGTTAAAATCAATCATGAATTCAAAAACGTGGTTGTATCCCACAAAGCACTTATTGAAGCCGAACTTGAAATCCAGAAACAGGAGATCATTTCGAAACTTGAAAAAGGACAGGTTCTCGAAGGAACCGTCAAAAACATTACTTCTTATGGAGTATTTATCGACCTCGGCGGTGTTGATGGACTTATCCACATCACTGACCTTTCATGGGGCCGCGTAAATCATCCGGAAGAAATTGTTAACCTGGATCAGAAAATCAATGTGGTTATTCTTGATTTTGATGATCACAAGAAACGTATCGCTCTCGGTCTGAAACAATTAACTCCTCATCCATGGGATTCGCTCGATGCTAACCTGAAGGTGGGTGACGTAGTGAAAGGGAAAGTCGTTGTGATGGCTGATTACGGTGCATTCGTTGAAATCACTGCTGGTGTTGAAGGACTGATCCATGTATCAGAAATGTCATGGTCACAGCACCTGCGCAGCGCTCAGGAATTCCTGAAAGTGGGTGATGAAATCGAAGCAGTTATCCTGACCCTTGACCGCGAAGACAGAAAAATGTCACTGGGTATTAAACAGATGCGCCAGGATCCATGGGCTGACATTGAAACCAGATACCCGATTTCCTCACAGCATACTGCAAAAGTTCGGAACTTCACCGGATTTGGAGTATTTGTTGAGATCGAAGAGGGTGTTGACGGTCTGATTCACATCTCTGACCTTAGCTGGACCAAGAAAATCAAACATCCTGCTGAATTCTGCTCCATCGGAGACGAAATTTCAGTTGTTGTCCTGGAAATCGATAAAGAAAACCGCCGTCTGAGCCTGGGCCACAAACAACTCGAGGAAAACCCATGGGACGTTTTCGAAACCATGTTCTCCGAAGGTTCACTACATGAAGGTACCATCATCAGCGTATTTGACCGTGGTGCAGTTATTGCCTTACCATACGGTGTTGAAGGTTTTGCTACTCCGCGCCACCTGATTAAGGAAGACGGAACTCAGGCTAAAACCGATGAAAAACTGATGTTCAAGGTGATTGAGTTCAACAAATCAGCGAAACGGATCATTCTATCACACAGCCGTGTTTTCGAAGATGAAAAACGTGCTGAAGAATCAGCTGAACGCAAAGCCAAACCGGTAGTTGAAAAAGCTCCTAAAAAGCAGAAAACCAATATGGAATCCACCACACTGGGTGACATTTCGGAACTGGCTGCTTTGAAAGATAAGATGGAAGCTGCCGAACTGGATGTTTTTGAAAAGAAACAAGCCAAAAAGGCTGCCGATAAAGTTGCTGCAGAAGCCCCTGTGGTAGAACCTGAAGTTACTGAAGCTCCTGCTGAAGAAACTGCCGAAGCTCCGGCTGAAGTAGTTGCTGAAAAAGCTCCTGCAAAAACCAGGAAGAAAAAGGAAAAAGCTCCGGAAACTGAAGCAACAGAATCGACTGAAGAAGTGAAGGAATAATTACGGATGAAGTTTTCCCTGACAATACTGGGAAGCAGCTCCGGAGTTCCTACCGCTAGCAGAAATACAACCGCTCATGTACTTAACGTGCATGAGCGGTTTTTCTTAATAGATTGCGGAGAGGGAACCCAGATACAGTTCAGAAAATACCGGATCCGTTTCGGCAGAGTGCATCAGATTTTTATCAGCCATCTGCACAGCGACCATATTCTGGGACTCTTCGGTTATCTGGCTACCCAAACGCTGATCGGTCGAAAAAAAGAGATCGATGTTTTTGGGCCTCCCGATCTGGAACGTTTCGTCAGAAACCATTTTTCTCTTTTTCCTGAATCGCTTCTTTTACCGGTAAAATTCCATCCTCTCGACCTATCGGGCCCAGCCAGGATATTCGAGGATAAAGCGGTTGAGGTAACTTCATTCCCGGTCAATCACCGGGTACCGACCTGGGGATTCGTTTTTACCGAAAAGTTGAAAGGCCGGAATTATACGAACCTGAAACCCCGCTCATATGCCTTTTGTACGGACACTTTGTTTGAGCCCTCTCTGGCTTCAGTATTTGAGGGATGTGACCTGCTTTACCATGAAGCTACTTATGGACACAAGGAACTTTCCCGCGCCACAGCTACTTACCATTCTACTGCAAAACAAGCTGCTGAAATGGCCAAACTGGCTAATGCCCGTCAATTAGTCCTGGGGCATTTCTCAGCCCGATACAAGGATACTACTCCTCTATTAGAGGAAGCCAGAGAAATCTTTCCCAATACAATCGAAGCGACCGACGGCCTAACGATAGATGTTAGTTTTCCCTAAATTTTATCTACTATTGCGGAATAAACAACACCATGGAAGATACGATACTGATCCTGGATTTCGGATCTCAATACACGCAGCTTATTGCTCGTAAAGTCAGAGAGTTAAATGTTTACTGCGAAATCCACCCCTATACCTATCCACCGATTACCGGTAGCCATATAAAAGGGGTGATCCTGTCAGGCAGTCCATACTCTGTTCGCGATGCCAATGCTCCCAAACCTGATCTGTCATCCTATAAAGGCGTGATTCCGATACTGGGCGTATGCTACGGGGCTCAGTATCTGGCTCATTTTTTCGGAGGAGAAGTTCTTCCTTCAAACCAGCGTGAATATGGCCGGGCTAACCTGTCGTTTGTGGATCAGGCTGACGCCCTTTTTAAAGGGATACCCCTGAATTCACAGGTTTGGATGTCCCATGGTGATACCATATCAAAAATCCCGGCTGATTACCACATTACTGCCAGTACCACGGATGTAAAGGTTGGCGGGTTTCA
>JAQWAJ010000167.1 GCA_028707745.1 Bacteroidales bacterium
CTCCTGATCCTTGTCGATTCGCATGAAATGCAATGCAGGTAACAATACGCACCCGATGCCTCTTTCCTGGAGATGGTAAACCATCAGAGCGGTGGAGATCAGTTCTCCCTTGGCCAGGACAGTTTTTTCTTCGAATTGGGTAAAAACATCCTGATTGAACTCATCGAGATTGTCGAAATGCGTATCAATCAGATGCTTGCCTTTCGACTTATACTCTTCGGTCGTGAAGAGTTCCTCAACCACCTGCTCATATTTTGCACGCATCGATTCGAGGAATACCTTTGCCTGGTCCTGATTTTTTGTGTATAAATATTCAGCGTATTTTACCAGGTCGTTGGTGGTACCTGACATAGCCGACAGTACAACAATTTTTGGGGTGGAATCTGATATTAACCGACCTACTTCCCCGATTCGCTGGGGGTTTCCAACCGAGGTGCCCCCGAATTTCATGACTCTCATTTTGGCCATTGTTTTATATTTTGATGGGAATCAGCTGTGAACAGCGCAAAACCGGGGCACAAAGATAGCTAAAAAACTTAAATTTGCCTTCTGGATTATATTGAACCATGCGGAAAAGACTTTTACGATTTGCATTATTTTTCCTGATTGTAGTACCGGCGGGTATCTTAAGTGCGTGCCACCGGGAGGGGAAAGTGGAGGAAGTGACTACATATCAGAGTGAGACATTAAAGGTAGTGCCTGATGATGCGGTGTGGATTATTGAATCACGGTCGGTACCCGATTTACTGAAGACGCTGGCACAGGCGGATCCGCTATTTCCCTCTCTTCAGCAGATTGGGATCATCAATCCTCATTTGCAGGCTTTTAAGAAGATCGACAGTCTGATCATGGGGAATTCCCGCTTTAAGGATCTGGGGAAATATCCGGCAGTGGTATCGCTTCACCAGACGGGTAAAAACCAGTATCAGTTCCTGATCATTCTGGAGAACCAGGGAGCAGCTGGCGCTTCCACGGCAGGCGAACTTTTCGCACAATTATGTGGGCGATCCGGGCAGTGGTCGCAAAGAACCTATAACGACCAGCAGATTAACCGTATCACTTTTGGAGCGGATGCGCTGATTCCGGGATTATCACTTTCAGGTAACAGTAAATACCTGGTAATGAGTCCCTCCCCAATATTGATTGAAAATGCGGTCAGGCAGATGAGTCAGGAGCGGGGACTTTATACCGGCAGGGCATTTGAAAAGCTGTCGCATACAGCTGGCAAGACGGCACTGGCCAATATTTATGTCAATCTGAAAGCATTGCCGGCCTGGTTGAGCGATGGCATGAATCCGAAGCTCAAGCGTAAAATGGAGACGTTTACCCGTTATGGAGACTGGGCCTCGCTCGACATATCCATCAGAAACGATGCGCTTTGGCTGACCGGTTTTGCACTGGAGGGCGATACGCTGAATTCTTATCTGAATATTTTCAAGAATCAGGCCCCCGGAAAGATGGAAGCTGAAATGTATCTTCCTTCGGCTACCGCTGCCTATTTTTCGGTGAGTGTTGCGAATCAGTCGCTCTATCTGAAACATTTATCGGATTTTCTTGGCGGAGGTGAAGGGGGGCGCAAAAGACAGAAAGCCATTGAAAAGGCGAACCCGCTATCGGGAGGCAATGTAGTTAATGCCTGGAGTGAGCTGGGATTCAAAGAACTGACCATTGGCTATCTATGCGGAGTGGCCAACGATTCAGTCAGGCCCATCGCCCTGATCAATGTAAAAAATGGAGAAGAGGCTTACAAAAAACTGCATAACAGTCAGATTTCACCGATGAAGAAGGTGCGGATCGACAGTCAGCATGAATATGCCTTAAATCCGATGCCGTTTGAAAACCTCCCCGAAATTCTGGGTGGAAGCTTTTTCTCTCCGGTTGCCGGAAAATATTTCACCCTGATCGGCAACGTCATCGTACTGGCAGATGACGTTCTGACTTTGGAAGAGGTTTTGCATAAATATTCATTAAACAAGACTCTGGTTAATGATGCAATTTACCTTTCACTGGCCGGTAAAATATCAGTTCGGTCAAATGTGACTTTTTTCGCCATTCCATACCGGGCCAAGCCTTTGTTGCAACGGATACTGAATCCTAAAACGGCTGAAACCTTTTTCACCAATGAACAGTTCCTGGTCAAGACAGGTGCCGTCGGACTTCAGTTTCAGTCCTCCAATGGAATGTTGCTGCACAATCTTTTTGCGTCATTCGCGAAGCTGGATTACACCAAGCCGCAAACGATCTGGGAATCGAAACTCGATGCAAGGGTTTTCACCGAACCGGCTATCGTGATCAATCATATCACTAAGGATAAGGAGATTATCCTTCAGGATGAACTCGATAATCTGTATCTGATGAATTCATCGGGCCGGGTGATCTGGAAAAAGCAAATCGGTGAGCGGATCAATTCGCGGATCTTTCAGATCGACTTGCTGAAAAACGGGCGGTTACAATATGTGTTCTCGACCAGGAGTTCCATACACATGCTGGACAGGAACGGGGAGTATCTGAAAAAATATCCGATGAAACTACCGGCTTCTGCGACATGCGGGATGGCTCTGATCGATTTCGATTCGAATAATGATTACCGGTTCATGATTGCCTGTGCCGACAATAAAGTCTATTCGTTCGATAAAATGGCCAATATAATCAAAGGCTGGAAAGTCATTTCGACGTCTGGTCCGGTTACCCACCCGGTTCAGTGTTTTAAAATCCAGGATAAAGATTATCTGGTGTTTAACGATCCGTTAAAAGTGTATATCGTCGATCGCAAAGGCGCTGTTCGCGTGGACCCGGGAACGGATTTTGCCGTTTCACCGAACGGAACTGCCATTTTTGAGCCGGCCGTATCAGGAAAAGGGCCACGCTTCATCCTGACCGATGTTGACGGTAATGTTTGCTCGATATTGCCCGATGGTACGGTTGAGTCGAGAAAGCTCGGGGAGTTCAGTCCCGATCATTATTTTACGATGCTCGATTCAAACCGCGACGGCCAAAATGAGTATGTCTTTATCGACCGGAATAAGATGGATGTGTTTAACCAGTCGGGCGAAAAAGTACTGACACGTAAGCTTGACGGGGCCTTGACGGGTTCTCCCGGATTATATATGATGTCAGATAAACACAAGAGAATCGGTTTGACGATTCCTTCGAAAAACCAGGTATTCCTTTTTAACGGAGACGGAACCCCTTACAGCGGATTTCCTTTGTACGGGATGACCCCATTCACCATGGGCTCTCTTGAAAATACCGCTTCCTATCAAAATTTGCTAGTCGGCAGTGATGAAGCATATTTGTATAACTATGCAATAAAATAGTCGGTGATGAAAGTATTTCTTGTATTAATATTAATCTATCTGATAATAAGGCTTTTCCGTAATCTTACCGTGATGTCATTCAGCTCCCGTACGGTTCAGAATGATGATATTCAACAACCTCCGCCACCACCCAAACCAACCAAGATTATTGAAAAGGATGAGGGGGAGTATGTGGATTTTGAGGAGATGAAGGAGAAGTGACGAGTGACGAGTGACGAGTGACGCATGAGAACGTATTGCAGGGGCGCAATGCTTGCGCCCGTTACGTGACGAGTGACCCTTAACCCGTTACGCGTAACGCGTTACGAGAAAAGAGTGACCCTTAACCCGTCACGCGTAACGCGTAACGCGTAACGAGAAAAGAGTGACAAGTATTAATAAAATTTAAGTATGAAAGAGGTTCTTGATTTTCTCCAACTTCTTGAGCAGAACAACAACCGTGAATGGTTTAACGCTCATAAGGCAGATTACCTGCATGCCCGGGAGCAGTTTGAACAACTTGCCGGCCGGGTGATTGCTGGTTTGGGACAGGTTGATTCTTCAATAAGTGGGTTGAAGCCATCTGACACGATCTACCGGATATACCGGGATACCCGGTTTGCCCTTGACAAAACACCATACAAGAATAATCTTGGATCGCACCTGTCGAGGGGAGGCAAGTCGAGCGGAAATGAGGGCTATTACATAAACATTCAACCTGGAAACAGCTTTATATCCGGGGGGATTTATATGGCGGCCCCGGATAAGTTGAAGGCCATTCGCAAAGAGATTTACCTTTTTCCTGAAGATTTCAGGGAACTGATTGAAACTCCTTCGTTTGTGAAAAATTTCACTTTTTTTCAGGACGACAAGCTAAAGCGGCCACCCATGGGCTATCCGGCAGATTTTCCGCTTATTGAGTACCTCAAGTACAAACATTTTTGTCCCTGGGTTCCGATGCCTGACGAGTGGCTGAACTACCCTGATCTTTCGGAACGTATAATTCAGGTGTTTACCATGATGAAACCATTCAATGATTTCATCCATCGGGCAATAGAAGATTTGTAAAATTGTAATACGGCAATGAGTGAAGGCCTTGATCAAGTTTGTGAAATTCCTGTTTTCCATGCCATTTATGGGCATGCTGGTTGTATTTCTGGCATGCTGCATGGCTTTGGCCACTTTTATTGAGAGCAGGTACGGAACAACGGCTGCCAACGCCTTTATCTATCATGCTTGGTGGTTTGAGTTGATCATTCTGCTGGTTTTCATCAATATGCTGGCAAATATTATCAGGTTGAAGCTGTACAATCTGAAGCGTTTACCCATTTTTCTTTTCCACATAGCTTTTCTGATTATCATAGCGGGTGCCGGATTAACACGTTTTGCAGGCACCGAGGGGATCATGCATATCCGGGAGGGAGAGACAACGGCTGACTATATCAGTACGGATACCTATTTCTATATTAAGGCAGAAAACCGGTGGGGAACGATTGAAAAATATCAGAAAGTGTTCATTTCGCAGGCCAGCAGTAAGCAGGTGAATCTGTCGTTTCGCCTGGGTGACGACCATATCCGGATAAAAAGTCTGGAATATGTCAGCGGCGAGTCGATGAATATGGGCGGGCAGATGGCTGGCTCCGGTGTACATCCCGACATCATGCAGTTGCAGGTTACTGTTAATCATGGCTCCGAGAAGGTAGTGATCCGGGGAATTCAAAAGAGCCGCTTTATAGATAATCCGTTTGAAGCCGGAGGAATCAAATTTACGGCAGGCTTTGGTTCACGATTGATGCATTTGCCTTTTAAACTGACGTTAAATGATTTTCAGCTGGAGAAATACCCCGGATCCATAAGCCCATCGTCATTTGCGAGTGAAGTTACACTCCATGATCC
>JAQWAJ010000168.1 GCA_028707745.1 Bacteroidales bacterium
CGGCCCGCCACTTTCTGACCAACTCGGTCACTGAAATTCATGTCGGAGCTAACGCCCATCTGGATTATGTAAAACTTCAGAACGAAAACAATACCAGCAATCAGATCTCAACTTCCTGCCTGGTGCAGGAGCGCTCCAGTGAAGTGGTCTATAATACGATCACCCTGCACGGCGGGATGATCCGGAATAATGTATACGCCAAACTCAATGGCGAAGGGGCATCCAATCAAACATTAGGATTGTTTCTGGCCGACAAAACCCAGCACATCGACAGCTATACTTTTGTGGACCATGCGGTTGCGAACTGCTCAAGCTGGCAGAACTTCAAGGGTATCCTCGATGACCAGGCGACCGGCGGATTTATGGGCCGGATTCTGGTACGGCCACAGGCTCAGAAAACCTTGGCCTATCAGGCTAATAATAATATACTGCTGACCGATGAGGCTAAGATGAGCACCAAACCGCAGCTGGAAATCTATGCCGATGACGTCAAGTGCAGTCACGGCGCTTCGGTTGGACAGCTGGATACGAATGCGATTTTTTATATGCAAAGCCGGGGAATATCGGTCCGCGAGGCCCGGTTGTTGTTGATGTATGCTTTTGGCCACGAAATTTTAGGCAAGATCAAGGTCGATCCGCTGCGTGAACGCCTGTCGGACCTGGTCGACAAAAGATTACGCGGTGAACTTACCCGTTGCAACAGCTGTCCGCTGCATTGTCAGGAAACCTGTTAAGCTATGAATGATTTTCCAATTGATCTGATCCGAAAAGACTTTCCAATCCTTGATCAGCTGATCTATGGTCAGCCGCTGGCCTATCTCGATAATGGCGCTACCACGCAAAAGCCGGTGAGGATGATTGATGCAGTTAATAAAATCCATCGTGAGCAAAATTCTTCGGTCCACCGCTCGGTGAACTACATGAGCGAAAAAATGACCGAAGCTTATGAGCAGGCCCGGCAAACCGTTCAAAAATTCATTGGGGCTCCGGAATCCTCCCAGGTAATTTTTACTTCGGGAACAACCGGTTCGATTAATCTGGTGGCCTTTTCGATGGGCGAAGCCGTGCTCGAACCCGGTGACGAGGTGATTCTGTCGACCATGGAGCATCACTCCAATATCGTTCCCTGGCAAATGGCCTGCGAACGATATGGCGCCAGTCTGAAGATTATCCCGATAACCGACGAGGGCGATCTGGATATGGATGCTTACCGTAACCTCTTCAATAAAAATACCCGGATGGTATCGGTTACCCATGTTTCCAATGTTCTCGGAACGATCAACCCGGTTAAGGAGATAGTCAGAATCGCCCATAGCCACGGGGTTCCGGTGCTGCTCGACGGCGCTCAGGCTATTCAGCATGAACCGGTTGATGTGGTGGACCTGGATTGTGACTTCTATGCCTTTTCGGGTCATAAAATATATGGGCCAACCGGGATCGGCGTTCTCTATGGCAAGCAGGAGTGGCTCGACCGGATGCCGCCGTATCAGGGTGGGGGAGATATGATCGACCGGGTGACCTTCGAAAAGACAACCTATAACATCAGTCCGTTTAAATTTGAAGCCGGCACTACCAACTTCATTGGCGCCATCGGCCTGGCCGAATCCATAAATTATCTCACCGGCATCGGGATGGATAAAATTGCCGGTTATGAGAATTACCTGCGCGATTATGCCACTCAAAAGCTGAGCTCCATCAGCCAGCTCCGGATGTACGGAACTAGCGTCAACAAGGCGGCCATTTTTTCCTTTGTACTGAATGGCATTCACCCTTACGACACGGGCATGATTATCGACAAGTACGGTGTGGCGGTGCGCACCGGTACCCACTGTGCCATGCCGCTGATGCAGCGCTTTGGCATCGAAGGTACCCTGAGGGCATCGCTCTGTTTCTATAATACCACGGATGAAGTCGACCGGCTGTATGACGCTTTGAACAAAGTGATTGAGATGCTGGCCTGAAAGATATATTAATATGAAAATTAGCGAGATACAACAAGAGGTCATTGAGGAGTTTGCCGGTTTGGGCGAATGGATGGAACGTTACAATTACCTGATTGATCTGGGTAAAAACCTCCCGATGATCGACCAGGCTTACCGCAATGACGAATACCTGATCCGCGGCTGTCAGTCGCGTGTGTGGCTGAATGCCGAGCTTCGCGAGGGTTTGGTTCATTATACAGCCGATTCGGATGCCATTATCACCAAAGGAATTGCTGCCCTGATGGTCCGTGTTTTCACCGATCACTCACCTGATGAGATCCTGAATGCCGATATGAGTTTTATCGATGAAATCGGACTGAAGGAGCATCTTTCGCCAACCCGGTCCAATGGTATGGTATCGATGATCAACCAGATGCGCTATTATGCCATGGCCTATAAGTCAAAACTCGAAGCAAAATGATACAGACCGAAGTTCAGATAGTCCGCATGCTACGGAATGTTTATGATCCGGAAATTCCGGTGAATATCTATGATCTCGGACTGATCTATGAGGTCAATGTCGGAGATGAAGGGAAAGTGGATATCCTGATGACGCTTACCTCGCCCGGATGTCCGATGGCAGATCAGCTGGTCGCAGAAATCCGCGAACGGATACTGGAGATTGAAGAGGTGAAAAGTGTAGAAGTGAAGATTACCTTCAATCCTTCCTGGAACCGGGATATGATGACCGATGAGGCTAAACTTGAACTCGGTTTTCTTTAATCATACTTGTCTGAATCTTTTAAAATAGCCCGATCCATTGAGAGAAAAGCCCTGGAGCTGGGCTTTTCGGCCTGCGGTATTGCCTATGCCGAACCCCTGACAGACCGGGAACCTGCCTATCGCGAATGGTTAGCCGGTGGCAGGGCAGGCGAGATGGGATACCTGACCCGGAATATCGATGTCAGGCACAACCCGGCAAAACTGGTCGTAGGGGCAAAAACCATCATCTCCCTGGCGGCTTCCTATTATTTTCCGCTTCCGGCTCATCATGAGGGACATCCCCGGATCAGCCGTTATGCCATGGGTAACGACTATCATCTGGTTTTAAAATCGATGGGCCATGAACTGCTTGCCTGGATACAGCGCGAAATCGGCCCGGCTAACGGCCGCGTTTTCACGGATTCGGCTCCCCTTTTGGAACGAGAATGGGCCAGGCGTGCGGGTATCGGATGGATCGGAAAAAACGGATGCCTGATTTTACCGCACCAGGGCTCCTGGTTTTTTCTGACCGAGATCATTATTGATTGGGAAATTTCGTCGGAGACAGTGCCAGCGGTCAACCGGTGCGGAAATTGCCATCAGTGCATGGATGCCTGCCCGACACAGGCCATCGGGGTTGACGGAGTCGATCCCCGGAAATGCATTTCCTATCTGACCATTGAGCATCGGTCAGAAATCCCTGAAGAGTTCCGTGGTTGCTGGCACGACTGGGTTTTCGGGTGTGATGTTTGTCAGGATGTATGTCCCTGGAACAGTAAACCGGCAACTTCTGCCATAAATGAACTGCAGCCCAGGTTGAAATTAGCTGAAATTGACCGATCTTTCTTCCTCCATCCTGATCGGGACAAATTTGTTGAACTGTTCGGGGGAACACCTGTTGAACGCGCCGGATGGAAAGGGATTTCGAGGAATTTCAACTTTTTAATTCAAGAGAATTCTGATCTGGATCATAATCAACTTATCTGACCGTTTGTGCCATGTCTGTAAAATCGTCATACTATAAACGTGAAAACCTGCGGACGCTGGTTGAAACGGTGTCTTTGAACCTTCCGGTAACCTATGCTGACCGGATCATGCTCATCGGGTCGTGTTTTACCGAACATATCGGTAACCGTTTGAAGACACTGAAATTTGCGGTCGATCTGAATCCGTTCGGCATAGTTTATAACCCGCTCTCCATCGCTGGCCAGCTACGGCTACTGCTGAACCCGGAACCTTTTACCCCGGATGATCTGGTTTTTAATCAGGATTTGTGGCACTCCTGGATGCACCACAGCCGGTTTTCCGATCCTGATTCTGCAAATCTTCTCCAATCGGTTAATGAGGGTCTTCGGCAATCCTCTCAATTTCTGAAACAAACCCGGCTGCTGGTACTCACGTTCGGAACAGCCAACGCTTACTATCTGAAGAGTAATAACCAGCTTGTGTCCAACTGTCATCAGCTCCCTGCAGATTTTTTTTACACCAGGCAGGCTGAACTCCAGGAATTGGTTGAGTGTTGGATTCCGGTGATCACTGCGCTGAAGGAGCAAAATCCGGATATCCGGATCTGTATGACAGTGAGCCCGGTGCGCTATTTTAAAGAGGGACCGACCGGCAATCAGATGAGTAAATCGACCCTTTTCCTGTTTATCGGTAAACTGATGGAGGTTTTTCCCGATTTGTTTTATTTCCCATCGTATGAAATTTTCATGGATGATCTGCGGGATTACCGGTTTTACGACGCCGATCTGATGCATCCGGGGCAGGAGGGAGTGGAATATGTCTGGAAAAGGTTTACCGATACTTGTCTGGATCCATCGGTTTTCGCGCTGATGAATGAAGTTGAATCCATTGTCAAAGCCGCGCATCACCGTCCGGGCAAATACCTGACCGGGGCTCACCGACGGTTTGTCGCTCAGCAGATGGAGCGCATTTCATCGGTTTGTGAAAAAAATCCTTTCCTCGATTTCCATGAGGAGATGGAAATTCTGCAGGGGCAGCTTCGGTCAGATCAACCCTGATTTCACTAATTCTGCCAGATCTTCGGGAGTGTCGACCCCAAATCCGGCGTAATCCGTTTCGCTGCAATGGATAGATAATCCGCTTTCAAGCCATCTGAGCTGCTCGAGAGATTCGGCAGTTTCGAGCTTTCCAGGTTCGAGCCGGCTGATTACGTCAAGTACCTCTTTTTTAAAAGCGTACATCCCGACGTGCGAATACCAGGCTGTGCCCTTGTTCCGGTAAAACGGGATCGGAGACCGCGAAAAATAGAGCGCAAAACCCTGCTTATTCAAAACGACTTTTACCCGGTTGGGATTGAGAAATGCCACCGGGTCGTTCTCGGGACGTACCAGAGTGGCAATGCTGGTTTCAGGACGAAGGATGTCTGCCGAAACAGCGGATATGGCGGAAACGGAGACCATCGGTTCATCCCCC
>JAQWAJ010000169.1 GCA_028707745.1 Bacteroidales bacterium
GTCGCTGTTTGCCCTGATCTCGATACTCCTTTCGGCATTGGGAATGTATGCCCTGGCTGCCTTTACCATGCAGCGCCGCGTGAAAGAGATCGGCATCCGGAAAATTAACGGAGCTAAAGTCTGGGAAGTGATGCTGATGCTTAACAAAGAATTCCTGAAATGGGTGGCCATCGGTTTTGTTATTGCTACGCCGGTTGCCTGGTATGCCATGCACCGCTGGCTCGAGAGCTTTGCCTATAAAGCGGATCTGAGCTGGTGGATTTTTGCCGCGGCCGGATCACTGGCATTGGGTATCGCCCTGGTTACGGTGAGCTGGCTGAGCTGGCGGGCGGCAACGAGGAACCTGGTGGAGGCGCTGAGGTATGAGTGATGAAATCCGTGACGCGTTACGCGTTACGCGTCACGCTGGCCAAAATGTTTTGCCTGGCCCAGTCCCAGTCTCTTCTGTACCAGATTTTTATAACTACGCCCGATAGGCAGGCGAATGCCGTCAATAGTGATTTCGTTGGGCGACACTGACCGGATTTTTGCAGTATTGACCAGGAAGGATTTGTGTATTCTAAGAAACTGATCGTCAATGAGTTCTTTTTCCATGTCAGAAATTCTGGCCTTGTAAATGAATTTCTGATCTTTTAGAATGATCTGCAGATAGTCCTTCATCGATTCAAAATAGAGCACTTCATCAACAAAAATACGGATCATCTCCTGCCCCTTTTTAATGAAGAATGAGCTCCGTTCAGTTAGATTTCCCGGAACCATGGGGATAACATGGTCGTTGCCCGCCCGTTCCAGGTATTTGTTTACCGCCTTCACAAAACGGGGGAAAGCAACGGGTTTTACCAGATAGTCCAGCCCGTCGAGATCGTATGCATCAACGGCGAACTGACGATAGGCCGTGGTGAAGATGACTGCCGGAGGATGAGGCAGAGTCCGTAAAAAATCGAGTCCCGATAATTCAGGCATCTGAATATCCAGAAACAGAAGGTCAATCTTGTTGGCCTTTAGTAAGTCGTAGGCATCGATGGGATTCAGGCAGGTGCCGGCAATCTCCAGCCAGTGAATTTTTTCGATGTGATTCTCCAAAACCCTCAGTGCCAAAGGTTCATCGTCGACCAACAGGCATTTAACATTCATATCGGGCATCCAGTATAATGTTTAAAGATATGGAAAACTCATTGTCAGTTTGCCCAATCATCAACCGGTGTTTATCCGGATATAATAATTCCAGTCGCCGCTGAACATTTTTTAGTCCGATGCCCTCGGTATATCCTGATATATCCTGATCTGGCAATACAGAGCAGGAATTTTTGACTGAAAAATCCATGATGTTCCCGTTAATCTCCAGAGAGATGTTGACATGGGCCTCTTTTCTCAATTTGCTGACTCCATGCTTAAACGCATTCTCCACAAATGGCAGCAGTAGCATGGGAGCCAGTTGTTTGCCGGCCACCTCTCCGGTGACCTGAAAATTCAGATCCAACTGCTCTCCGTACCGGATCCGCTCTAATGATAAATAGTTTTCGAGCATCTGTATTTCCTTGTTAACCAGTACGTAAGACTCGTTGCACTCGTATAGCATGTAATTCAGAAGATCCGACAGCTTGAGCACAACCTCGGGCGCTTTATCAGATTTGTCCAGGGTAAGGGCGTACAGGTTATTCAGGGTGTTAAACAGAAAATGGGGGTGGATCTGCGACTTGAGAAACTTCAATTCGGCCTCGGTTTTTTCCCGGTCAAGTGCTCTGGCATTTTCCTGTTGCCCGAAACTGATTTTTAATAGCCTGATAACCGAAACCACAGCTACTACCAGATAGATATTGGTAAAGCTATTAAACCAATTGATTTTGGCAAAAGTATAGATATACGTTCGTTTGGGGAAAAACACCGGGTAAGTGATGTAGTGCAGGATGACCCACTGGAGGATAATAAATAAAGCGGCACTGCCGAGCAGTGTAATGGCAAAAAACAGGTATTTCCGCTTAAAAAGGAACCAGTTGAATAGCCCATAAGCAGTGAAATAGGTGGCCAGAACATCAACCGGGAGGGTAAGCAGTGGCTGCAGGATCAGGCTTAATAAACTCCGGTCGGGATAATATTTCACTGCAGTAATCACATTGACTAGTAAATAGGCAACCCAGAATCCGGCATGTAACAATAGCCTCATCCATGGACTCTTGTATTTTTGACTGAACCACATATTGCTCATTATTCAGATCGATGTAATACAAATGTAGAATCTGAATCGGGAATATGACTCTTTTTAGCTGAATATCAGGTTCCGGTCGACCAACAACACGATCAGGATGTCAAATGGCGTTGATGGGTGTTTGCTATGCCTGTGGCAGCCAGAGACAGCTGGTGGTCGAAAAAAATTGCCTATCCCTGAAGACTGCACTATTATTGGTACATCAAAATCAAATGATATGAGATCATTATTGACAATTTCAGTATTCGCCTTAGGGCTGGTTTTTTCTCAGAGTCAGATTGCCGTTGCTCAGGGGGCCTTTGTCAAACACACGATCGCCACCATCGGGAAACCGCTTGATGTGACCGCAGGCGATATCAATGGCGATGGTCACTCCGACCTGGCAACGGTCGCTTTAACCGGTGGGGAAGTGGCCTGGTGGGAAAATGACGGACAGAGCGGATTCATCAAACGGCAGATCAGAAATGGATTTACAGATGGCAGAACGATCAGGATGGGAGATATCGACGGAGACGGTGACGTTGACCTGATTGCCGCATCCTATTCCACTAACCGGATCGAATGGTACGAGAACGACGGATCAGAGATTTTTGCCACCCATTTATTAGACGGGAACTTCAGGGGGGCTCATACCGTTCAGCTCACCGACCTTGATCAGGATGGTAAAATGGATATTTTGTGTTCGGGTTGGGATAATACTGCTGCCTTGAGTGAAATTGCCTGGTGGAAAAACAATGGGGCGGGAGCTTTCACCAAACAGGTGGTGACAGCACTGCTTGATCAGTCTCCATTTGTTGAAGCCGCCGATATGGATCTCGATGGAGATCTTGACCTGATTGGTTCAGACGAGACGCCCGGAGAAGTTTATTGGTGGGAAAATATTGGGGCAGAGGTTTTTATACAGCATCTTATCGATAGTCAGTTGCTTCAGGCTCATACCGTATTGGCCAGGGATCTCGATAAGGATGGTGACCCTGATATACTGGCTTCGGCATGTAGCTCCAGTTTGCTTGCCTGGTATGAGAATAACGGATCAGGTTTTTTTGAAAAGCATGCCATGGAAAACCTGGGAGGCGCTATCTGGCTGGATATGGCTGATTTCGATCTGGATGGCGATCATGATATGATAGCTGCCGGGATGTCCGCCACCAGGCTGGCATATTATGAAAACAACGGTCGGCAGGGATTTGCCAGATCATTAATTGATGGCGGGATTACATCGGGTTTTGCTTTGAACATTACCGATCTGGATCAGGATGGTGATCCTGATGTGGTCGCTATAGGCTATAACTCCAATTTCCTCGGATGGTGGGAGAATACTACCGATCGCCAGGCACTAATCAACTCTCCGTCATGGATTGTTCCGGGACCTGCCGCCGGGAGCTTTCTGGCGGTTAACAGTGAGAGGGGTAACATCATTCAGACCCATGGTTGCGACGCCCGTCAGGGCCTTGCTAATTCTGGATTTTGCCAGGGAATCGCACGGTCAGGTAATCTGCTTTATGCCAATTCCGGAGCGAACCTGAAAGTGTATGATCCTGAATCAGGGATCATAAAAGCCCAGTACCGGACAGATTATCAATTTCTTGAAGGTATGGCGGTTGCCCCATCGGGTTTGATTTACCTGTCGGCTCCAATGGACGGGAAAATCGGATGCTTTAATCCGGAAACAGGCTCGCTAACCACGTTGGCTGAGGGGCTGGATTATCCGCGGGCATTGAGATATGACCCGTTCACAGCTAAAATCATCGTCCTTGACGGCGAAGAATCTGTAACTATTAAATCCATCGATCCGATCAGCGGAATCTGGAGTGTTAAACAGGTCACTGAAATTGCAGCCGGCGGGGATGTTGAAACTGACGGATCAGGCAATTACTATATTTCGTCTCCGTCATCTAACTCTGTGTTTGTCAACACCTCCGCATGGGAATCGCCGGTAATCGCCTATCGTACGGATCTTGCCGGTCCCTGGGGTTTGTGGTATGACGGGCTGACGCGAGAACTGGTAGTTGCCATGAACAGTTCTGACCGGATTGAACGGATACCTGCAACTGCAACGGGAATCGAAAATTCCCCGGTGGATAGAAACGCTGGATTTTTCGCTTATCCCAATCCGTTTACCGATCGTATTTATATCAAATGCCATGGGATGGCTAATCCGGATTCTGAACTCAAACTAGTGGCGCCCAACGGGCAGATCATCTGGAGTCAACAGGCTGTTTTCTCAAGAACCGGTCAGAACTCCGCTTTGTCAGTGGATATCCCGGACATGCGTTCACTTCCTGAAGGGCTCTATTATCTGACGGGTACTGATGGAAAAAAAATGATTTCACAGGCTTTGATTCATACGCGATAATGACAGCACTGAAATAGGATGATCCAGTGCTATCGTTGATCTGCAAATCTCTCCTTAGCCTCTTCAACTGAACTCACAAAAATGACCTGTCCCTGCTTATTACTTTCAAAAATAAAATCACGCAGGCTGTTACTCGTATAGCCGGAGAAATCCCCGACAATAGCCATCCGTACCCGGTAATTCGAACATTTTTGGAATACTTCGCCCGCTATCCCGGTTTTCAGGTCGAATAGGCCGGGAGTGATGTTTTTCTCATGTACGATGATTTTATCAGCACCCTGATAGCTGCAATTAGCCAATATATTCAGTGCATCCTGAGCATTGTTGATTTCTATCCGGTCGGATATAATTTCAGCTACCTGATTTTCCGGTGGGCCGGCGAGGATGATTTCCATTTTGTTCGTTTTGCTTCAGATAGGAATGAAATTGGTCAGTTATTTAAACTCTACGATTATAAACATAGGGTTATCGTTATTGATATCCAATTGCCGGATGCAATTATAGTCGGCACGATTGGACAAAAAACCCATTGTTTTCAGATTATTCACAAATGGTATT
>JAQWAJ010000170.1 GCA_028707745.1 Bacteroidales bacterium
CCGGATCGAGAGGGAGGCAACGTTCGGTTTGGGAGTCCGGGTTGCGCTGATCACCACCTCATTCAGTGCCTTACCCGGCTCCAACGAAACCTGGATGAGGGTGTCCCTGGGAGAATCAACGATCACGGTTTTGGAGATGTAGCCCACGTAGGAAAAGGTGAGGGAAACAGGAGTTTCGGTAACCATCGAAAAGTAACCGTTATTGTCGGCAGAGGTGCCAGCCCGGCTCTCTTTCTGATTAATGTTGGCTCCGATCAGCAGTTCCCTGGTTAAGGTATCCCTGACAAATCCCGATATACGGATTTTATCCTGTGAAAAACCAGTTAGCGGGATAAGCTGTATTAGCAGTAAAACCACCAGCTGTATGTTCGTTTTGAATCTCATAAGCTGGGTTGATTCGGGTTAATAATTTCAGACAGACAGGACGAATAGCCGGCAAAAATCCCATATCCGTTCCGGACATTGGAATGCAGGGAAAACACGTTGCCGGAACCAGTTAAAAATTCAGGGAATCTGCCCAGGTTGTATAGATACAACTGTCTGATATATTGATAGTAATCAAAGGAAATGGAACGTAATTCGAGAATACATGGCAAGGTGTTCCCTCCTGAATATGAGGAGCCAGTTGAATAGTTGAGTGTTATCGTGCAACTGTCTCCCTTGATCTGGTCATTGCTGAATACGGCAATGGGCAATCCCTCTGAGAGAATGATCGGATCGGTGATTTCTTCGAGGGTGGCAGGTTGCCATCGGCCTGTATGCTGCCAGATAACAGCCTGATAATACCTATGTTCCCCGGTAGTGTTCCGGAAGGTGAATTTTATCGCCGAATAGGGCAACCCATCCTGATTAATTCCTGCGGTTGCAACGTGTTCAGTGCTAAGAATGGAATTTGGGGTTGGCAATGAATCGGAGCAGGTGACCTCCCCGAATCCGGCAATGTGCACTTTGCATTGATAAGTTTTACCCGGCTCAACAGTGCTGGTCGAATGATAACAACCATCGCCCACGGGAACGAGATTCTCAGTAAACGTATTGTTAATAAACAGTTTAACCTCGGCGTTGTCAACTCCTTTCAGCGATGTGGTATCCATTTTTTCTGCCAGAGAAACATGAACCTGAATGGTGCTGTCGGCAATCAGAATGCTGTTCACAGTGGGAATAGGCATAAAATCAGGAAAATCGTCCTGAACGAGATCGCGGCAACTGATCAGTGATAGAATCAGTAAAAATGAAAAAAATCGAAAGTTGTGGAAAATCAATATAATCTGTGAGTTCTGATTTCTCATTTGAAAAAATTAGGCAGGTTTTTATCCCAGACAAATATCTCAAACTTATCTGCGATGCGCCCATCCGGACCGACCAAAAAGCAAGTACGTGAGCAATAATCCGGACGGTAAGCCTTCATTAAGTCATTATTTGTTTTTAAGTCTGCATTCACAAATCGGTCAGTCTGGTTTAGGTTTTGCAATCCTTTTAAAATGGATTCCGATCGATCGATAACCAATATGTCAATCTTTGAATGGTACGCTGCAGCAAGATCTTTATACACTTCAGCGCTCATGATCTTTGACCAGCAGCCGGAAATGTTTACAATCAACAGCCATTTTCCTTTATAGTCACTTAACGAAAGGGTATCTCCATCAGTGGTCTGGCAGGTAAATTCCGGAGCGATCACTCCAATTTGTGTTCCGGTTTTGGCATAGTAATTATCCTCCCTGACCAGTTTTATATAACTTCCATCATTGGTCAGATCATCAAATCTATAGATACCCTCATCCAGCATGAGATATTCATTTAGTTTGACATATTCACCGGGGATTACTGTGTCCCTTCGGTTACCGTCATGCCCGATTATCCCGATTTGAGGATCTCTGAAACCAAACCGGGTGTCATGTATACACAACTCCAGTTCATATTCCGTGGTTCCAATTTTGAGGGCTGCCGTATGATGCTGTTTGGTCATGAACCATAAGCCTGGCTCCCTGATCCATGATCCCATGGATATCCAGTTGTATTTGGTGATGTATTTTTCACCATTGAAGAGGGTATAATAGCACTTAATCAGATTTCCGTTTGAATTAAAATCGATTGCCTGTACCTGTCGTACCGTGTCATCCCTGAAATCTTTGTTGTTGTTTTCATCTACAATGAAAATGGAATCCCGGCCCTTCATGCCTTTCATAAAGCAAACTGAATTGTCTCTATCGGAAAGTAAATTTGAAGTATCTACTTTTTTCCCAACAACCAATGGATTATTCTTACCGGGGTGAAAGCCTTTTTGCATGGATCTCCTGAGACCGTATATGTTATAATCGATCAACTCAGAGGCAATCTCAATGTTGTTGATGTTTTCAGGAACTTGTACCTCATACCTGAATGAATCTTTGGGGTAAAAATGGGGATCATTTATGCTTGCCCCGTGTCGCATTAATCCTTGTCCTTTAACCTGTGTCGTTTTGAGAATCAGGGTGTCAGGCAGAGAGTTGTTTTGGCCGGAACATCTGTTTTGTTGAGGAAAATTAAAACAGAAAGAAATAACAGTAATTGCTACTGTGGTTATTTTTCTCATGGGGTTAAATTATAGGTGCGTTTTCAAGCTAAAATTAATAAACAATATCAGAAGATTCTCTTAAGTCTGGTGATATATTTTCGGGCTAAATCCATTTCATCCGTGAAAGATTTGAGGTTTTTATCCGGAGCCAGGTTCAGGTAATCATTAAACCACCACTTACCCGAGTGATCGATAAATTGCTCTTCCAACGTTTTTGCAGAAGTGCTCAGTTGCTCACAAATAACCGAATATTCGCGATCCAGCGGAATATTATACAAATCCCAGCTCTGAGGCTGGTAATCCACAAATGGTGTAATTCCGTACCACAACAAAGGCCAGTATTCATTGTGGTTACAAGTGAAATTATCTGTTTTTTGAATGAGCAGATGATACTCATTCCAATATTCAAGGTTGTCATCTCTAAAATGACAGCTCACCTGGTTAATGAACGGAGTATTATTTAAATAGATAAACCAGATATTTAAATCACCAGTTACTTTCTTTTTACTCCGCATACTGTAAATGGGTTTTGAAAAATACTGGATACTCACCACCTGATAGGAATTAGCCAAAATCTGAATAGATCCTTTGATTATACCCTTTGTAAAACTGATACTATATCGCTTATCCAAATTGACATAGTAAGTTGAATCCAGATGAAATGAGAAATTTTGCCGGTTTTTCTCTGAAAGAGGACCGTAATTTTCTGCTGCCATGACCTCATCAAGTGCTTTGGTTGAGTTGGATCGTACATCAGAAAGTTTAGTGCCATCCATTCCAATAGCCGAAAACTGTGTCCAGCCTATCTTACTATCGCTTTTTCGGGTATTCTCGCCGAAGAACAGATATTCATTGTTAGGTGCTTTGTGTCCACTGTAAATGGCATAACCAATACTTTCGGCAAACATCACATACCGGTTATCAATTTTAGCTTTTTCGCGATAATGCCCCTTTGCAATATGAGGCGTTTTGCGTTTGCTCTTTTGGTAAACCCGGGCAGTTTGCTTCATAAACTCCAGGAGGTCAGGTTTCTTTGCCGAAATCCGTACTTCATTCAGATGGATTACTATCGGTTTCAGCCTGATCACCGCATCCTTCTGGTTTAAATAGCCCGAGATACTGCATGCATAGGAGTCATAACCCATGAACGATACTGACATATAATCATCGGGCAGAGCCTCATTGAGCGGAAGGCTGAACTGCCCGTTATGATCGGTAACGGCAGCGACTTGTTTGTTTTTAATTACGATCTGCGCATAGGGCAGGGGCTCGCCGGTCTGATCATCGGTCACCGTGCCACGGAGTTGTATGGCTTGCTGGGCTTGTAGCTGAATAATGTTGACAATCAGCAATATGGATAAAAACACAATTCTGTTCATCTGGCTGGTTTTTAAATCTGTTTTACAACCGGTATGCTTTCGTAGGGGCCGGCACATAGGCCCCTACACCGGTCCCTACGCCGGCAAAAGGGCCGGCACATAGGCCGGCCCCTACGGACGGATTTTTAAAACAGTTTTTTTAAGCTTCCGACAAACTTCCGGGCTATTTCCATTTCTTTTACTAAACTTTTGGGATTGTTGTCAGGTGCCATCTTCTGATAATCGGGCAGCCACCATTTACCTGAATTGGAGATACCCTGTTCTTCCAGTGTTTTTGTTGGGGATTTAAGCTGATCGCAAATGGTTTGATAATCCGGATCCAAGGGTATTTTAAAAAGCTCCCAGCTCTGTGGGTTGTATTCGACATACGGCAAAAGACTGAACCATAACAAAGAAAACCGTTCTTGCCCGTTGATGGAAAAATGGTCGAATTTCTGGATCAGCATGTTATAGTCGTTCCAATATTCCAGGTTTCCGTCTTTGAAATGACAGCTGGCACTTTTGACAAAAGGAACATTATCCAGGTAGATCAGGTTAATGCTTAAATCACCCTTAACCTTATGATTTAATTGAATGCCATTTGTGGTCGCATTGAGATAATTGATCCGGATAACCTGATACGTATCAGCCTGGACTTCCATGGAGCCTGAAACGGATCCTTTTGTAAAGCTGATCCCGAAAAGCTTTTCATGGTTGGCATAATAGGTTGAATCCAGATGATACGTAAAGCTATTCCAGTACTTTTCTGATATGGGCCCAAAATTTTCAATATGCCAAATTGAATTGACAAATATGTGGGAATTGGATAATACATCAGACAATTTAGTGCTGTCCTTTGTAGCTGATGTCAGGAAGGCCAAGCTCTCCGATGACAATATGGCCCAACTCTTCTGGCTGTCAGCCTTACGCGTGTTTTCGCAAAAAAACACATATCCGTTTTGGTTTACTTTTCCATTGTAAATGGCATACCCGATACTTTCGGCAAACATCACATAACGGTTATCGATTTTAGCTTTTTCGCGATAATGCCCCTTTGCAATATGAGGGGTTTTGCGTTTACTCTTTTGGTAAACCCTGACCGTTTGTTCCATAAACTCCAGGAGATCCGGTTTCTTTGCCGAAATCCGTACTTCATTCAGATGGATTACTATTGGTTTCAGCCTGATCACCG
>JAQWAJ010000171.1 GCA_028707745.1 Bacteroidales bacterium
TCAAATGCGACGAGCCAATCCGGCTTGAAGGATTTGCTACAACGCCAATTTCCTTCGCTGTAATCAGATTCATCCAAACATCTGTCCGATCCGCCGCACATACGACCTCCGATTGCTTTAACCCGGGAAACACCTGCCCCTGAGCTCCTATCCAGGAATTCAGCAGGATTAGATAACACATAAATCGTTTTAATCTCATAATTGGTACATTTGCCTAAAATCAAGGTTTCGCCTGTGAATTTCGAACTTTTCATCGTAAAAAGAATCATCCGGAGCCAGACGGGCAAAAAATCAGGTGCCAATACCCTGGTTAATGTTTCGGTTATGGCTATTGCCCTCAGCATGGCCGTGATGATCCTATCAGTGGTTATCCTCACCGGCTTCAAAAAAGAAATCAAAGATAAGCTAACCGGATTTGGTTCCCACATCCAGATCAGCAGTCTTTCAGGAAACAGTTCATGGGAAACCGGGGCCATCAGCATCGATGAACAATTGCTCCAGCAGATTAAAAAAAATCCGGAGATCAGCGGCGTTTACCAGTTTGCCACAAAACCAGGCATTGTACAATCAGGAAAAGAACTGCAGGGAATCATCCTGAAAGGCGTAGAACCCGGTTACAACTGGGATTTCTTTGCCAAAAACCTGATCAAAGGAAAGCTTCCCGACCTGAACAACCCGGATTCACTGGAGGTACTTGTTTCAAAAACCCTGGCCAGTTTGCTCAAAATCGATGTCGGAATGAAACTCCCCACCTACTTTGTTCAGGATCCTCCCAGAATGAGGCCATTCAAGGTTGCCGGTATCTATGAAACGGGTCTGGAAGAGTACGACAAAATATTTGTTTATTGCAATCTCGCTCATATCAGAGAGATAAACAACTGGGAATCCGGCGAAATCAGCGGACTCGAGATCCGCCTTTCTGATCCCTCAAAAATGGATCTGGTGGCTCAACAAATTCAGGATCAGGTTGATCGGTCAACCATTCAGACCGATCATCTCCTTCAGGTGAAAACACTTAAGGACCTGGCGCCTGGTTTTTTTGATTTCCTGAACCTGACGGATACCAACGTGATCCTGATTCTGACCCTCATGATACTGATCGCCGGTTTCAATATGATATCGGGATTGCTCATCATCATTCTCGACCGTATGCGGATGATCGGAACCCTGAAGGCTCTCGGAACCAACAACCGGTCCATGTCACGAATTTTTCTGTACCAGGCCGGTTATATTATCCTCAAAGGCCTGATACTGGGTAATATAATCGGATTAACACTGGCCTTACTTCAGGAAAATTTTCGGATTATTCCGCTGGACCCCCGATCCTATTTTCTTGATTCTGTCCCGATCTATATCAACCCCGTTCATTTGATTTTGCTGAATGCCGGCACGCTCGTCCTGACTCTGGTCATGATGCTCATTCCTTCAGCTTTTTTAAGCCGCATCAGCCCGGGGAAAACTATAAAATTTGATTAATTTCCTTTTTTTCTACACTGTATGAGAAACTCATTTGACGCTGTTCGTAATCACCTGGAATCCAGGGAGGCTATCGGTTTTATCCCACTTCATCAGGCCACACCGGATGATTGGAAAAGGATCGGTTTTATGTCAGGGCTGGAGGTCCATCAACAGCTCAATACCCGGCAAAAATTGTTTTGCAGGTGCCCGGCAGGTATTTTTAACCAGGATGATGATTACGATGGCGAAATCATCCGGCACATGAGGCCCACCCTCAGCGAAATGGGGGAATATGACGGAACCGCCCTGATGGAATTCAGAACACGTAAACAAATCATATACCGGCTCAATAATGAGAATGCATGCACCTACGATATCGATGATACACCACCGTTCAAAATCAACCGCGAAGCGCTGGACTATGCGCTTGAAATTTCACTGCTGTCGAATCTGAACATCGTCGGTGAAGTGCACATCACCCGCAAACAATATCTCGATGGCAGCATCCCGACAGGCTTTCAGCGTACAGCCATTCTCGGGGTGGAAGGCGAAATTCAGTTGTCGAATAAAAAAGTAAGGTTGATCCAACTAAGTATCGAGGAGGACTCCTGCCGCGAAATCTCAGATATCGGACATACAAGAATCTACAAAACCGACCGGTTGGGTATGCCACTCATCGAAACGGTGACTTATCCCGACTGCGACACGCCCTATGAGTTGAGAGAAGCTGCCGAATACATCCGGTTTCTGAATCGCAGTACCGGTAAAGTCAGAACCGGCATCGGATCCGGCCGCGAAGATGTCAATGTCAGTTGCCGCGGCGGCGATCGTGTTGAAATCAAAGGCGTTGCCCACAACAAATGGATACCCCGTCTGAGCCACAACGAAGCTTACCGGCAGGTTGCACTGCTGAGGATCAAAGCGTTGCTGAACAAATGCATTCCGGATAAGTCACAGTGGCAAATCAAATCAACGCCCATCTCCTTCGAAAAGCTGAACTCCGATTGCCCGTTCATCAACGATGCCCGAAAAAGCGGACAACGGATCATCGCAGTCAATCTTCCTTCTTTCCAGGGAATCCTCTCCCATTTTACACAACCGGGCAAGTGCTTTGCCAATGAGATTTCCGACCGGCTGAAAGTAATCGCCTGCATCGAAAAGCCAAACATGATCAGTTCAGAATCAATTTCTGAGGAAGGGAACCCGATCGATTTCGATAAAATCCGAAAAATTCTGAACAGCAATGATAACGATGCCCAGATCATTTTCAGGGCTCCTGAGGAAGATATTAAAACCGCTCTCGAAACCATACAGGAACGCTGTCTGATGGCCTTCGACCAGGTTCCTCGCGAAACCCGTAAGGCACTTTGCGATGGCACCACCATTTTTGAACGCGTTTTACCGGGCGCTGACCGGATGTATCCCGATACCGATTCGGCTCCGATCCCGCTTTCTGAGGAATATATCGACAGCCTGGGCAAAAGCCTCCCCGTTCCCATCAACACCCGGATATCACAAATGAAGGAGTGGGGAATTCCGGCTGACACCTATCATTATCTCCTGAAAAAGAATCTGGTGCCGCTAATCGAAAGAATTTCAGATGATTTCAGTTACCCGCACAAAACCATCGGTATATTCCTCGGGCATACACTCAAGCACCTCGAAGGGCAAAAGCAACCGCACAAGGAGTTCTCGCCAGAGAAAATCTACGATCTGTTCAGCTTCATCCGTTCAAACAATCTCGATCCTGCCATCGCAAAACCGGTATTATCCATTCTGATGGATTATCCAAATATGGATTTTACCAGCATTCTGACCAGCCTGAAATTCAAAAAAAGAAAGCAGGAAGAGTTGCTGGCGCCGGTTAGTTTCCTGATCGGGAAATTCCGGGAAATCAGGAAATCCGACCGTCACGATGTCACGTTGAACTGGCTGATGGGCCAAATCCGAAATCAGGCCATTGGCAATATTCCGCTGAATGAATACAGCCAACTTATTGCAGTACAAATAGAAAAAGAAATTACAGAATAACTGTCCACTGATCCACCATGAACGAAGATTTTTTCCAGGGATATAAAGGCGATGGCCTCGAGATACTGAAAAAGTATAATGTCAGAGTCTGGGGCATTGCCGAATTCGAAACAACCAGGGGTTTTTTCAAAGGCACCGTTCTTCCGCGCGCCGAGAATGATGACGCTCATCACATCGTGGTGAAAATTTCCACCGGTTACAATATCGGGATTGATACCAACACCATCCTGTCGATGAAGGAGGTCAGCTATTTCAAGGCAAACTACAAGATCCCCGAAAAGGAGTTCCCGTTCACTCCAAATTTGCCAAAAGTCAAGCTGATCGGTACCGGCGGAACCATTGCGAGCCGGCTCGATTACCGGACAGGGGCAGTCATTCCGGCCTTCTCACCGGGTGAACTCTATGGAGCAGTGCCTGAACTGGCTGAAATCTGCAATCTCCATACCGAAAAGGTATTTGCCGTTTTCAGTGAAAACATGGGACCAGCACAGTACAAAGCATTGGCCATTGCTATAAAAAAAGAGATCGAGAGCGGTGTCGACGGGATTGTTATCGGACACGGTACAGATACCCTCCACCACACGGCAATGGCACTTTCCTATATGGTGCAAAATCCGCCGATTCCCATCATTCTGGTCGGATCCCAGCGTTCATCCGACAGGCCCTCCTCAGATGCGGCGCTTAACCTGATGCATTCATGTTATGCTGCCGGTCATGGAGATATTGCCGAAGTTATGGTCTGTATGTTCGGTCCCACTTCAGATGAATATGGTTTCCTTCACCGCGGAACACGGGTAAGAAAAATGCACTCTTCATACCGATCCACCTTCCGTACCATCGGTGACACCCCGATAGCCACGGTAAAAAGGGGGGAAGTGAAGCTTATCAAGAAAAAATATAATCACCGGCGCAAGGACCGCAATGTGGACATCTACCCGTTTTTTGAAGAGCGGGTGGCGATGATCTATTTTTACCCGCACATGCATCCCGATACCATTGATTCGCTGGTCGATCTGGGTTACAAAGGGATCATCATTATCGGTACCGGGCTCGGGCATGTCAACAAGGAGCTCTATCCCGCCATTGAAAGGGCCCGCGACCGCGGAGTGGCCATCTACATGACTGTTCAAACCTTATGGGGATATGTTCACATGTATGTGTATGATACCGGCCGCGACCTGATGGCCATGGGAGTGATTCCGCTCGAGAACATGCTGCCTGAAGCAGCCTACATAAAACTGGGGTGGGCACTTGGTCAGACATCGGATCTTGAAAAAGTCAAAGAGATCATGCTCAAGCCGATCAATGAAGAGATCACCGGCCGAGAACCGTATAACGGGTATTTAATATATCAGGGTGGTGTTCCCGAAGTGGAAGATTTTATTCGGAAATACAGGAAGTGAATATTCTTTCGAACTCACTCATGATCATGGCAGTAGCTCCCCAGATACGATGCCCTGAAGCTTCGTAATAAGGAGCGGTGATCTCAGCTCCGGCACGATGAAGAATCATGGTCTTCCGGTTATCTGGATCGAAGAGCTCGTTCAGTGGGGCTATGATAATTCCGGCCACCTCGTTCGGATCAGCCGTAAAAGCAGGCTGTAGTTCGGTATAT
>JAQWAJ010000172.1 GCA_028707745.1 Bacteroidales bacterium
GTTTTGTGAACGGATTTTCGGACCGGTCAAGGATTATGAATGTCACTGCGGCAAATACAAACGTATCCGGTATAAGGGTATTATTTGTGACCGTTGCGGTGTGGAAGTTACTGAAAAGAAAGTGCGCCGTGAACGTATGGGACATATATCCCTGACCGTTCCCGTTGCACATATCTGGTACTTCCGTTCACTACCGAACAAGATCGGTTACCTTCTGGGATTACCATCCAAAAAGCTTGATTCCATTATCTATTATGAGAAATATGTGGTCATCAATGCGGGTATCAAAGAAGCTGACGGTGTTAAGTTATATGATTTCCTGAGTGAGGAAGAGTATCTCGATATTATTGAATCACTGCCGAAGGAAAATCATTTGCTCGACGATTCCGACCCCAGAAAATTTGTTGCCGGAATGGGAGCTGAAGCTCTGTATAAATTACTGGAGAAGATTGACCTGGATGAATTGTCTTATGATTTAAGGCATCGTGCCGACAGTGAATCTTCACAACAGCGCAAGAGCGAGGCATTGAAAAGATTGCAGGTTGTTGAATCTTTCCGTACTTCAAAAGCTGTTAACCACCCTGAATGGATGATTGTTAAGGTTGTACCGGTTATTCCACCGGAACTGAGGCCTTTGGTTCCTCTCGACGGTGGTCGTTTTGCCACCTCCGACCTTAACGATTTGTACCGCCGGGTAATCATCAGAAACAACCGGTTGAAAAGGTTGATCGAAATCAAAGCCCCTGAGGTAATTCTCCGTAACGAGAAACGCATGCTTCAGGAAGCTGTTGATTCATTGTTCGATAATAGCCGGAAATCCAATGCTGTTAAAACCGATGCAAACCGTCCGCTGAAATCTTTGAGCGACAGTTTGAAGGGTAAACAGGGTCGGTTCCGTCAAAACCTGTTGGGTAAACGTGTCGACTATTCCGCTCGTTCGGTTATCGTGGTTGGTCCTGAATTGAAACTGCATGAGTGCGGTTTGCCGAAGGACATGGCCGCTGAACTATACAAACCATTCATTATCAGAAAACTGATTGAAAGAGGTATTGTAAAAACGGTGAAATCTGCCAAAAAAATCGTTGACCGCAGGGATCCGGTTGTATGGGATATTCTCGAAAACGTACTGAAAGGTCATCCTGTTATGCTTAACCGTGCTCCTACTTTGCACAGATTGGGTATTCAGGCTTTCCAGCCAAAACTGATTGAAGGTAAAGCTATTCAGCTGCATCCACTGGCCTGTACGGCTTTCAACGCCGACTTCGACGGTGACCAGATGGCTGTTCATCTTCCGCTTGGTAATGCTGCCATCCTGGAAGCTCAAATGCTGATGCTGGCTTCACACAATATTCTGAATCCGGCAAACGGTGCTCCTGTTACGGTTCCGTCACAGGACATGGTTCTCGGATTGTATTACATCACCAAAGGTCGATTAAGTACCGACAAAGAGCATGTAAAAGGCGACGGACTGGTATTCTATTCGCCTGAAGAGGTTATTATCGCTCACAATGAAGGAGCAATTGACCTTCATGCCAACATCAAGGTAAAAACGAGGGATGTGGTTGATGGTCAGCAGGTTATGCGCCTGATCGAAACTACTGTTGGTCGTGTTCTCTTTAACGAAGTGGTTCCAATCGAAGTTGGTTACCTGAACGTCTTGCTGACTAAGAAGTCGTTAAGGGAAATCATTGGATTCGTTTTGAAGGAGTGCGGTACTGCAAAAACGGCAAAGTTCCTCGATGATATCAAGGAAATGGGCTTTATGGCTGCTTTCCATGGTGGTTTGTCGTTCAACTTACATGATGTAATCGTTCCTGAAGAAAAGGATGAAATGGTAAAAGAAGGTTATGCTCAGGTTGATGAAGTTTTGAATAACTACAACATGGGTTTCATAACCAACAATGAAAGATATAATCAGATCATTGATATCTGGACACATACGAATGCAAGATTGACCCAAACGGTTCTCGACAAACTGAAGTCCGACCGCCAGGGATTCAATTCCATTTATATGATGCTTGATTCCGGGGCCCGTGGTTCGAAAGAACAGATTCGTCAGTTATGCGGGATGAGGGGTTTGATGGCGAAACCGCAGAAATCCACTTCGGCCGGTGCTGAAATCATTGAAAACCCGATTTTGTCGAACTTTAAAGAAGGCTTATCGGTTCTTGAATACTTCATCTCCACCCACGGTGCTCGTAAAGGTCTTGCCGATACGGCTCTGAAAACAGCTGATGCTGGTTATCTGACCCGTCGGTTGGTTGATGTTTCACATGACGTGATTGTATCGGAGGAAGACTGTGGTACGCTCCGCGGGCTGATTGCCACCGCCCTCAAGAATAATGAGGAAGTAGTCGAAAGCCTGTATGATCGTATTCTTGGTCGTGTTAGTCTGCATGATATTTACCATCCAACTACCGGTGAACTGATTGTTGAATCCGGTGGTGAGATTACCGAGGCTGTTGCTCAGGTTATTGAAGAATCTCCGATTGAAAAAGTGGAAATTCGTTCGGTTCTTACCTGTGAGTCAAAATTTGGTGTTTGCACGAAATGTTACGGCAGGAGTCTGGCTACAGGCCGGTTAGCTCAAAATGGAGATGTTGTCGGGGTGATAGCTGCTCAATCAATCGGTGAACCTGGAACACAGTTGACGTTGCGTACGTTCCACGTTGGAGGTACTGCCTCGAACATCGCAACTGAATCGAGCATCATTGCCCGCTACAATGGTCGTCTGGAATTCGACGAGTTAAGAACTGTCGATTTCAGTGATGGTGATGTCAAGGGCAAGGTGGTTATCGGACGGTTGGCTGAAATGAGAATTGTCGACAAAAATACCGGTATCACACTAACCACACATAGCATTCCTTATGGCGCGAAAGTGTTTAAGGGTGAAGGTGAAGATGTGGAAAAAGGCGATTTATTGTGCGAATGGGATCCTTTCAATGCGGTTATTGTTTCAGAAGCTGCCGGTAAGGTTGCTTTTGACAGTGTGATTGAAGGTATTACCTATCGGGATGAGTCGGATGAGCAGACCGGTTTCCGTGAAAAGGTTATTATCGAAACAAAAGATAAAACCAAAAACGCCGAGATCAAGATTCTGTCGAAAAACAATGAGCCTCTGAAAATCTATAACCTTCCGGTAGGTTCGCATATTTCTGTGACAGAAGGTACCTCCGTGAAAGCTGGTGAGATTCTGGTGAAAATTCCAAGATCGGCCAGTAAAGCTGGTGATATCACAGGTGGATTGCCAAGGGTTACTGAATTGTTTGAGGCCCGTAACCCGTCAAACCCGGCAGTTGTAGCCGAAATTGATGGAGAGGTTTCTTACGGTAAGGTAAAACGTGGTAACCGTGAGATCGTAGTTACTTCAAAGAGCGGTGAGGTTAAAAAATATCTGGTTTCTCTTTCGAAGCAGATTCTGGTTCAGCCGAACGATTATGTTCGTGCCGGTATTCCGTTATCTGACGGATCCATCACGCCATCTGACATTTTGTCGATCAAAGGCCCGACTGCCGTTCAGGAGTATATCGTGAATGAGGTACAGGAGGTTTACCGTATGCAGGGTGTGAAGATCAATGACAAACATTTTGAAGTCATTGTTCGCCAGATGATGCGCAAGGTTGTTATTGAAGATCCGGGTGATACCAAGTTCCTCGAAAAACAGATTGTTGACAAGATGGACGTTATGGAGGAGAATGATTGGATCTATGGCAAGAAAGTGGTTCTTGAAGCTGGTGATTCTCAGACTGTTCGTCCCGGTATGATTATTTCGGCCCGCAAACTCCGTGATGAAAATTCGGTACTGAAACGCAAGGATTTAAGGATTACTGAAGCCCGCGATGCTGTTCCCGCAACCTCCAGTCAGATTCTGCAGGGTATAACACGTGCTGCATTGCAAACCAGCAGCTGGTTATCAGCCGCTTCTTTCCAGGAAACGACCAAAGTGCTCAACGAGGCTGCCATTCTTGGAAAAGTTGATGAACTGAAGGGATTAAAAGAAAATGTTATTGTTGGTCACCTGATTCCGGCTGGTACCGGGAACCGCCTTTTCGAAAAGATCGTGGTGGGTTCTCTGGATGATTACGAGGCTCTTATGCAGGGAAAATCAACAGAAAACGAATAAACAAGAAAGATTAAATTATGTCAGATCAAGGAAAACCTGGAAATCAGATCAATATCGAGTTGAGTGAAGAAGTTGCTCAGGGAGTTTACTCAAACCTGGCCATCATTACTCATTCCAGCTCCGAGTTTGTTCTGGATTTCGTCAGGATCATGCCGGGATTACCGAAAGCAAAGGTTAAAAGCCGTGTGATCCTCACTCCTGAACATGCAAAGCGTTTACTGCTTGCACTTCAGGACAATATCCAAAAATACGAGTCTGTCAACGGGGTAATAAAAAACGTTGAACGATCAGGGGGGCCAGTGATCCCCATGTCATTCGGCGGTCCAACCGCGGAGGCATAAAAGAACTAGCCCTGCCTTTTGGCGGGGCTTTTTTTTATATTTGTCCGCTGAAATTCAATCAATATTATATGAAGAATTTGAAAATCATTGTTTTAGCTAAACAAGTCCCTGATACTCGCAATGTTGGGAAGGATGCCATGAAAGCTGACGGGACCGTGAACAGGGGAGCTTTAGCAGCTATCTTCAATCCGGAAGATCTTAATGCACTTGAACAGGCGCTACGGATCAAAGACCGCTATCCTGATACAGAGATTGTCATTCTGACCATGGGGCCGGGACGGGCTGCTGAGATTATCAGAGAAGCCATATACCGGGGCGCTGATAAAGGGTATTTATTGACTGACCGTTTATTTGCCGGTTCAGATACCCTGGCTACTTCCTATGCTCTATCAATGGCAATTCGTAAAATGGAACCCTATGACCTGGTTATTGCAGGCCGTCAGGCCATCGACGGTGATACGGCGCAGGTCGGTCCTCAGGTTGCAGAAAAGCTGGCATTGCCTCAGATAACCTATACTGAGGATATACAGGAAATTAATGATAGAGAGATCGTTATTAAGCGACGTTTGGAAAGAGGTGTGGAAGTGGTCACCGCAAAGTTGCCGGTTCTCATTACCGTTCATAATTCTGCTCCTGCC
>JAQWAJ010000173.1 GCA_028707745.1 Bacteroidales bacterium
AGGCGCCGGAGCAGGTTAAAATACAAGGCAGAAGGCAGAAGGCAGAAGGCAGAAGTTGGGAAGAAGGAAGAAGGAAAAAGGATAAGGGAGGGTGGAGCTATGATCCGGCTGACCGGGGAGGGGTACTGAAGATCCGGACCGGTGTTTTGCCGACCCATGAAGAAACCAGTATAACTGTATTTTAATAACCTGAACTGACCTGTTGGTGCCAGACCTGAAAACAGAAAGCAAGACTATTACCATTGGTGACCTGGCTGATTTTGAAAAGCTGTTTAAAGCGAATTACAGTCAGTTGTGTTCCTATGCCCATCTGTTTCTGAATGACCGGGATGCCGCAGAAGACGTGGTTCAGGACGTATTTTTCAAACTCTGGAAAAACCGGGACGAGCTCTCGGTTAACACCACCCTCAAATCATACCTGTTTCGGGCCGTGCGTAATGGTTGCATGAATGTCATTGAGCATACCTCAGTAAGAGATGCCTATAAGGTTGTAAATGAGGAGGATATAAAATACAGTGAGGCCAAAGAGATAGATGAGGCAGTGGTTTCGGAGCTGGAGCAACGGATCAGGGAGACCATAGATCTTCTCCCGGCTGAGCGACGCAAAATATTTATGATGAGCCGTTTCGACGGGTTGAAATACCGGGAGATCGCCGATAAACTGGGCACCTCGGTTAAAACAGTGGAAAACCAAATGTATCAGGCGCTTAAATTCCTCCGCGAACAACTGGTGGATTACCTGCCATTGATCCTGATGATATTTACAGGATTGTTCAGGGATGAATAGAAACTTTTTGACGAACAGGTTTAGTGATAGCCGGTTTTAAGCTGTCATACCGATAGACGTAATATGAAAAAGGAACCGAACGATATCGATCAAAGATTGCTGGTGCTGTATCTCCTCGATGAGATATCGCAGCCGGGCCGCCGCGAGGTAGAGGCCTGGATGGCATCATCGGAGGAGAACCGGGTCCTTTTTGAAGATTTGCGAAAAGTTTGGGAAGAGACCGGGAAGATCGACCCGGCAGCTGTTGAATTTGATGCTCATTTGGCCTGGGAGCGAATGGCTGATAGAATCAAAACAGACGACAACCATGGCCGATACAACTTGCAGACCGGTAGAATCAGGGTGTTCATGCTGATTGCCGCGGTGCTGGTACTGGGGGCTGTATCCGTTGTGTTTACGCGCTATTTGAAAAACCGGCAGGAACCGGGATCTGTCGTTTTTGAAAGCTATGTGGAAGTTATGCAGGATACGTTGTCAGATGGCTCTGCTGTTGTTTTGAATACCGAAACCCGGCTGACTGTTCCTGAAAGTTTTGCTCAAACCGACCGGAAAGTGAAGCTCCGGGGAGAAGCCTTTTTTGAGGTCACGCACGATGCTGCAAGGCCTTTCATCATCGATGCCGGAGCCGGCCGGATCAAGGTGCTGGGTACCTCATTTCAGGTAAAAGCCTATCCGGGTTCTGATCTGGAGGTTTATGTGGAAAGCGGGCGGGTTGAATTATCTGCGGTGGATAGTTCGGGAGGAATATCTTCATCAGTGGTTCTGAAAGCCGGTGAGAGAGGGCGTATCCGTATCGGGTCACAGAAGATTTCCACCCCTGAGGAGATCGGCGCGGATGAACTGTACTGGGCCAATAAAAAACTAATTTTCCAGGAGACCCGGCTCTCGGTGGTGTTCGATCTGCTCCGGAAGCACTATCATGCCGATATCGAGGTTCGGGATTCGACCATTTCAAACTGTTTGCTTTCAGCGGTATTTACCAACGAGCCGATCGACCAGATTCTGGAGGTTGTAGCGGCTTCCTTCGATCTGAAACTGAGCCAGGCCGATGACCGGTTCATTTTGAACGGAAAGGGGTGCGGCAATGAATAGAATCCATACTCGTGTCATACTGACGATCCTGATGATGTTTACGTTGGTGCCTGTTGTTGCCCAGACGAATCATCTCGATCAGAAGATTACCATTAGTCTTCATCAGGTTAAACTGAAAAATGCGCTTCCGAAAATCGCTGAAGCCGGCGGATTCCAGTTTTCATACAATTCAGAGATCATCCCGGGCGATAGTCTGGTTTCGGTTAGCGCCAGCAATCTGTCAGTGAAAAAAATACTCCGGGATCTTGTAGGTTCGGATATCCGTTATAAAGTTTTAGGCAATCACATCATTTTGCTGAGCGATATTCCAAACCGGAATGTCGCTAAGATGGACCACAATCCTGAATACACCATCACCGGGTATATCTATGATGCCCAAACGGGCGAGGTTCTTTCATCGGCCAGCATTTATGAAGTGGAGGGAATGTTTGTTTCGGCAACGGATTCCAGAGGATATTATGCGCTGACTGTTCCGGGCGAGCGGGAAAAACAGGTGCTGAGTTACAGCAAAGCGGGGTACGCCGATACGCTTATCGTTGTTAAACCGAAGGAGCAGGCGACCCTGAACATTTATCTATCGCCGAAAACCAGAAAATCATCGGCCTATCAGATCGCTGAGCTGCCATCGGCGCAGGTCAATGACAGAAAACTGGTTGCGGCTCTGGTGCCGTCAAAAACCAGAGTGGCAGCAGAGAATATCCCGGTAATCGAAAAACGATGGGCTCAGCTGTCGTTTCTTCCGTTTATCGGGAGTAACCGGTTTGTATCGGGATTGATTACCAATCACTTGTCGATGAATATGATAGCCGGATATTCAGGTGGGGTCCGGGGACTGGAGATGGGCGGATTTCTGAATGTTGACAAAAATGAGATGTATGGATTGCAGCTGTCGGGATTTGGCAATATCGTGGGGAAAAACAGCAGGGGAGTGCAGCTGTCGGGGTTTTTCAACGTGGATGCCGGCTCGTTCAGCGGCCTGCAGGCGTCGGGATTCAGCAATGTGGTGACTGACACGATATTCGGGATCCAGCTGGCCGGGTTCAGCAATATCCTCCGCGGCAGGATGTGTGGCACCCAGGTATCGGGATTCAGCAATTTTACGAGTCAGAATGTCGACGGTATACAGGCATCCGGGTTTGCGAACATTGCCGTTAAGGACGTAAAAGTCGCGCAGCTTAGCGGATTCGGCAACTATAGCAGAAATGTCGGCGGACTGCAGTCGGCAGGGGTATTAAACATTGCATCGGGCACGGTAACCGGCATTCAGGCTTCAGGACTGATCAATTATGCCACCGAGGTAAAGGGCCTCCAATTATCGGTGTTCAACATTGCCGATACGGTCAGTGCCGGGGCGCCGATCGGAATTCTGAGTTTCGTTTTGAAAGGGTATAATACGATTGAGGTTAACTCAAATGAACTTTTGCCCCTGAACCTAAGCATCAAAACCGGCACCCGAGGTTTTTACAATATTTTCACAGCCGGGTTACAGAAAGATTTCCTTTCGGTCGGGTACGGGTTTGGTTCCCAGTTCCGGATGGCCAAAAAGCTTACTTTCAGTATGGATCTGACTGCCAACTATTTGTCAGACAATCAGGATTTTATGGTGTCGCACGGAGGGCTTCTCCGCTTTTCCCCCACTTTCGACATCGAGTTGGCCAAACACTTCAAACTGGTTTTCGGGCCCACCCTGAACGCCTTTGCAGGGCTGGATCCTGTTGATGCCGGAACGTCAGATTTTCCATTCCTTTTTTCGCTACCGGTTAAAAACCTGACTGTTGCAGGCACTCCCGTCAGCATCCGGATCGGTGCCATGGCTGGTTTCAGGTTTTAATCCAAAATTTTTTTTCCATACCGATAGGGGTAATTGTAAGGATGCCTGTCATCCTTATGAAAACTCTTTAATCAAAATCAAAATTAGCAACCGATTATGAAAACGACATGGTGGAAAACAGGGATCGCCGTAGCAGTGATCCTTACGATGGCTCTTGTTTCGTGTGAGGATTATATTGTGGGCATCTGCGGGCAGGGTGAAATCGTTGAAGAGACTGTTTATATCGATGATATCGACGGTTTTGTGTCAACCATTTCTGCAGATATTTATCTCACCCAGGGCGACAGGCAGGAAGTGACTATCAAGGCGCAGCAGAACATTATCGACAATATCGAGCTTGACCGGATAGACGATGGCATCTGGACAATCCGGTACGACCGTATGGTTACCCATTCAAAACCCGTCAGGATTTACATCACAGTACCCAATCTTACCCGCGCAGCGGTTAGTGGCAGTGGTTCCGTTGAAGGGCAAACCCCGTTTAAAAATCTCGACCGGCTGAAACTTCTGGTTTCCGGTTCCGGAAGCATTGACTTAGATGCCGAATGTGAATCCATGGATGCTTTAATCTCAGGTTCCGGGAATATGCATATAACAGGTACCGCAGAAGATTTGGACCTGGTGGTATCGGGGTCGGGTGATTTCGGGGCATCCGGGTTGGTAACAAAGAGCTCTGAAATAACTATTTCGGGATCAGGTAATGCCCGCATCACAGCCGAAGAATTTCTGCGGGTGCTCATATCCGGCAGTGGAGATGTTTATTACCTGGGAGATCCCGACCTCGACGTACATGTATCCGGTTCCGGCAATGTCCTCCGCATCCGCTAACCAACAATTACAACAATTACAACAACTACAACAACTACAACAATTACAACAACTACAACAATTACAACAATCACAACAACCACAACAACCACAACAACCACAACAATGAAAGCCTCTTTAATAACAATCACTCTCTGCCTTTTGCTGGCTTCAGCCGCACCCTTGCATGCCCAGGACTCCACCCGCATCAGCCCTTTACATATCAGTATCATCACTCCTTTGGGAACCAATGGAATGCAGTCGTGGAATACCACAAACATCATCTCGGTAAACCTTTTTGCCGGGTATTCAGGCGGACTGAAGGGCATCGAGTTCGGCGGTTTTGCCAATGCACTGAAAGGCGACATGAACGGGATCCAGGTGGCCGGGTTCTGCAACAATACCTTAGGCAGGGCCAACGGGCTGGAAATCGCCGGATTCTGGAATTTTAACAAAGGCAAGATCAATGGTCTGCAATTGTCGGGGTTTGCCAACGCCGCCCTGGATACGGTGAACGGTTTCCAGGGAGCCGGTTTTGTGAACTATGCGAACGGTTCGACCAACGGACAGGCC
>JAQWAJ010000174.1 GCA_028707745.1 Bacteroidales bacterium
CTTCGATCAATCACGAAGGCTATCAGGTTGAAATGGAAGTACCCTTCAAAAGCCTGCGCTACCCGAAGAAAGATCCGGTAACGATGGGCTTTATTTTCGAACGGAGGATCCAGCGGATGTCGCAACACTCCACTTGCCCTCCCCTGCAATCGAATCAGGGCATGAATTTTATTACCCAGACAGTTGGTTACACCTTTGAGGGTATTAAACATTATACCCTGCTGGAACTTCTGCCTGCCATAACCTATTCTCATAAACAAACCCATGAAAACGGCGTGTTTGGCACAACCACGAATAAACCCTCAGTCGGGCTGACCGGAACCGTCGGGATAACATCACAGTTGATACTCGATATGGCAGTCAATCCTGATTTCAGTCAGGTTGAATCAGATGCCGGTCAGATATCTGAAAACCAGCGTTATGCTCTCTATTATTCTGAAAAGAGACCGTTTTTTCAGGAAGGAAAAGGGATCTTTGAAATTGCCGGCACCAACGAAGGCAGCTTTTTCCAGCAGGCATTCCATACGAGGCAGATCATCAATCCTTTGGCCGGAATGAAGCTGACCGGTAAAGTTTCAGGGCACGATCGGATTGGATTTTTATATGCGCTCGACGATCCGCTGGGAGGCACAGCGGTCGATTCCACCAGTAGCTATATAAACTATGCCATTGCCAGGTTACATCATGCGTTTAATGATGACTCCTACATTGGCGCGATAGGAACATTCAGGGAAGGAACAGATACATACAACCGGGTTGGCGGGCTGGATGGCCGCTGGAGATTGGCTCCATCAACAGCTATTGAATTTAATGCTCTGGCATCGGGTACGAAAAATGAACCAGGAGCTAAAGGTTTGACCGACTGGCTAGGTACCTTAAAGGCCATGAGAAGCACCAACCGGCTGTCAGGCACAGTGCAATTACAGCATGTGGGCACCGATTTCATGACTCAATCCGGATTTCTGACCCGCTCAGGCATGAACAGTCTGACCACCGAACTGGAGTACGCTTTCTTTGGCAAAGGAGGCTTTTTCGGCAGGATTGCACCCTACTTTACCGGTTTTGTTAACCAGGATATTAATTCGGGCATTTGGGAACGAGATGGTGCTTTCGGTTTATCCCTTACAGGCAAACGATCCACTCAGATCAGTTTCTTTGTAAATCCCTGTGACGAAGTCTATTTGAGCCAGCGGTTCAATACTTCGGGGGTCATTCTGAACGCGAGCTCGCAGTTGTTTCAGCGTCTCCGGATACAATCTCAATTTAAATCAGGATACCGTACCCGCTATGTAGATAATCCCTATACCGGCTTTGGCAATACGGCAATTATTAGTTTGAATTATCAGCCGGTAAAGAAATTTCAATCTGATTTAACCCTCAGTTATTCAGATTTTTATCAGATCGATCCATCTGTTTGTGAGTTTAAATACCTGATCGTCAGAAGCAAAAACACCTATCAGTTGACGTCGAAGTTGTTTGTGAGAGGCATTGTGGAATACAATTCATTCGAGAAGGATCTTTCAACCGACTTTCTGGTCTCGTTTACCTATATCCCGGGAACCGTGGTTCATGTGGGATACGGATCGCTCTATCAGAAACAGGTTTGGAACGGCCATGAATATCAGCCTGGCACCGACTATCTCGAAACGATCAGGGGATTTTTCTTTAAGGCAAGTTATCTATGGAGAAACTGATATCCTGAAAACAAGAAAGCCGGATAAACCGGCTTTTCTTGTTCCATTGCATGCTCTCACTAACTGGTTTGTTTCTTAAGAATGCTGATCAGATCGATCGGCTTTTCCTTCAAAACATTATTATCCGGTGAATACTCGAGCAAATCGGCAGGTTGGCAACGCAACGTCTCGCACAAAGCCTCCAGCGTTGAAAACCTGATTGCTCTCGCCTTCCCTCTTTTCAGATTGGAAAGGTTCGCCTGGGTAATGTTCACCTTGCCAGACAGCTCATTCAGACTGATCCGGCGTATGGCCATAATAATCTCCAATTTAGATTGAATTGGCATAGGTTCAAAAAATCACGGACATCTCCGCGGTATTATAGAAAGGTTAAAGTCTCAAAGTACAATCAGAATCTTTTCTCTCCAGATTCCAATTCAAATATATATTATATTTATCGTTTATCAAATTTATTTTATCGTTTTTCGATATTTTTATGTAAATAATTCTTAACTACTTTTATCTGCATGAATAAAGTTGCCCGATACACCCGATTATATCAGCAGATCTCCGGACTGATGCATAAATGTGATGACCGGCAAGCCAGGATGGCTACCGTTTGTGCCGTTTTACATCATAAGATGCAGGATTTTTTCTGGACAGGTTTTTATTTACTACAGAACGATCGGCTGATTGTTTCTACCTATCAGGGACCAGTAGCCTGTATGGAACTTATAAAAGATCAGGGAGTTTGCTGGGCTGGTATCAGATCGGGTCATCCGGTTATCGTTCCGGATGTTCATCAGTTCGAAGGGCATATTGCCTGCGATTCGCGTTCAAAATCAGAAATTGTTGTTCCATTCAAGGATGAAGAAGGAGTGATTATTGGGGCATTAGACGTTGATAGCAAAATTCTTAACTCCTTTGATGAAACAGATTCAGAATGGCTCGGAAAAATTATCAGCCTGATAATCAACGGCTAACAAAATCAATTTGGTTTAAATGGATTTTAGTAATTTCGTCTCTTAAACTGAAGGGAATATCAATATGGGATCACAACTTACTTCTGAAGACAAAGAGCAGATTACTGCCAGAGGCATGAAAACCGCTGATGTTGAGAAACAAATACACAATTTTCGAACCGGATTTCCACCCATTTCACTGATTGCTCCGGCAACGGTTAAACATGGCATTCATCAGGTTGGGCAGAAAAGAATTGAAGAGCTTGTGGAATTGTACCGGTTGTATGCTCAGAGCCATCAGGTCGTTAAGTTTGTTCCGGCTTCAGGTGCTGCTTCTCGAATGTTTAAAAACTTGTATGAATTCCGTACATCCTACCGTGGAACCAGCGAAGATCAGCTGGAGGTTTTAAAGGACCGCGGGCCTGATTCGGTCTATTACTTTTTTGAGCATATTCAGGAGTTCTCTTTTTTCCCGACGTTGCTCGATGCACTTGAAAAGAGGGGGCTCGACTTTGACACGATCATGCAGGAGAGCCGTTATGAAAAAATTCTGAACACGATGCTGACCGATCGCGGGCTGGAGTTTGGAAATCTTCCCAAGGCACTCATCCCTTTCCATTCGTATGGCGAGGAGTTCCGAACCGCATTCGCGGAACATCTGGCAGAAGGAGCCGTTTATGCAGCTTCCTCAGGCAACGATTGTCACATTCATTTCACCGCGCTTCCGCAACATGTGGATCTCCTGGAAGCCCATTTTCAGGAAATCAGGGAAAAATACGAGAAAAGATACGGCGTAAAATATCATATCACCTACAGCATTCAACACCCTTCTACGGATATGATTGCTGTGGATATGGACAATAATCCGGTCAGGGATGAAAATGATAAACTTGTGTTCAGACCGGGCGGACATGGTTCATTGTTACAGAACCTAGGTAAAATCGAGGCAGATCTGATCATCATCAAAAACATCGATAATGTTTGTCATGATCATTTCAAACAGGACACCTACCTGTACAAGAAAGTTTTATCAGGCTACCTGATTGCCTTGCAGGATCAAATGTTTGCCTTCATGAACGGGCTCGAAAACCCGACTCAGTCTTCGATGAAGGTGATCGACAGTATGTGGTCGTTTGTTGAAAGCAAATTGAATGTCATCCCCCCGGCCGAAAGTGAAAAATGGAAGAAGGAGGAGAAGGTTGAATATCTGAAAAAGAAACTCAACCGGCCGATTCGTGTTTGCGGCATGGTTGAGAATGAAGGCGAACCCGGAGGAGGTCCATTCTGGGTTAAAAACAGCGATGGATCAACCAGTCTGCAGATTGTCGAGGCTTCACAGATCAATCGCAAAAATCCGGAGCAGGAGACGATCCTTCAAAACTCAACCCATTTCAATCCTGTCGACCTGGTTTGCTCCACACGGAACTATCTTGGGAAAGCGTTCAATCTGCCGGATTTTGTGGATCCGGCAACTGGTTTTATCACCGAGAAATCTCTGAACGGCAAAGCCATTAAAGCTCAGGAACTTCCGGGATTATGGAACGGATCAATGTCAGACTGGAATACGGTTTTTGTTGAAGTACCACTCACTACATTCAATCCTGTTAAGATTATAAACGATCTGCTTCGACCGGAGCACCGGGAGTTTCAATAGATTATGGCAATCCTAAAGAAGTTCGGGTTAATCGGCTACCCTCTCGGACATTCCTATTCGAAGGGTCATTTTGCCCGCAAATTCGAGCGGGAAGGACTCGCGTGCAGTTACGAGAACTTTGCTATTCCTGCAGTAGAACTCGTAAAAGAGGTGATCAGTGAAAACGCGAATCTCTTCGGGCTGAACGTCACCATTCCATACAAGCAAACCGTCATGGGTTTTCTCGATGAACTTGACCCGATTGCCAGGGAAATAGGGGCCGTAAATGCGATCAAAATCACCCGGACCGGGGACCGTTGTATCTTGAAGGGTTACAATACTGATGTTATTGGATTCAGCAGAAGTTTTGGCCGATGGCCGATCAACAAAAACATGAAGGCTTTGGTTTTAGGTTCAGGCGGCGCTTCGCTGGCCATCAGATATTCACTCAAACAGATGGGCATCCGTTTTTTAAACATCGCCCGAAAAGTATCCGACGACAGTATTACTTTTGAAGAGATTACTGAAAAGATTGCTGCTGACTACCTGATCTGGATCAATTGCACTCCTGTCGGGATGTTTCCCCAAATCAGCGAAACACTTCCCCTCCCTTACCATTTATTAACGACGGAACATTTCCTGTACGATTTGGTTTATAATCCGGAGATTACCGGTTTTATCAAACAGGGGATGAATGCCGGAGCCGCTGTTATGAATGGAAGTGCAATGTTATATGAGCAGGCCGAAGCTTCGTGGGAAATCTGGATGCGAAAAACCGATTAACCAACCCTGAACCAATCTGAAAAAGGATATCTGGG
>JAQWAJ010000175.1 GCA_028707745.1 Bacteroidales bacterium
CACCGTGGATGGAGTGGAGAAAAAGCCGGTGAAAAAATCACCAGCTCCCCCATTCACTACCTCTACCTTGCAGCAGGAAGCCAGCCGTAAATTTGGTTTCTCGGTTTCGCAAACCATGTCGCTGGCACAAAAACTGTACGAATCAGGTAAGATTACTTATATGAGGACCGACTCGGTCAACCTGTCGGACCTGGCCCTCAATACCACGAAAAAAACCATTCTCGATGAATTTGGCGATAAATACCTGAAAACCAGGCAATATAAAACCAAGTCAAAAGGCGCTCAGGAAGCTCACGAAGCCATCAGGCCCACTTACATGGACAACCATGATGTTGCCGGATCGGCTAATGAGAAGAAATTATATGAGCTGATCTGGAAGAGAACCATCGCTTCGCAGATGAGCGAAGCCCTTCTGGAGAAAACGACGGTCAATATCAAAATATCCAACCGGAAAGAGTTGCTGATTGCCACGGGAGAGGTGATGTTGTTCGATGGATTTATGCGAGTGTACCGCGAAAGTTCGGATGATGAAAACGGCGAAAACGGATCAGATCTCATTCCGCCGCTCAAACAGGGTGAAGTATTAAATATGGATTATGTTGAAGCCATGCAACGCTTTCCGCATGCGCCTGCCAGATATACTGAAGCCAGCCTGGTCAAAAAACTCGAAGAGCTCGGTATCGGTCGCCCATCTACTTATGCCCCAACCATTTCCACCATTCAAACCCGCGAATACGTGGTTAAGGAAGACCGCGCGGGAATCATCCGTAATCTCGACGGTTTAAGTCTGAAAAACGGTAAGATCTCCGGATTTATCAAAAACGAAAAAGCAGGCTTCGAAAAATCAAAGCTCTTCCCAACAGATATCGGAATAGTTGTGAATGATTTTTTGGTAGAGCATTTCGGGAACATTGTCGACTACAATTTCACCGCTAAGGTGGAGGCAGAGTTCGATTCGATTGCCGCCGGCAATATGATCTGGTATGAAATGATACACCGGTTCTACAAGCCTTTTCACGAACAGGTTGAACTGACCGAAAAAACCTCATCCCGCAGTTCTGGGGAACGGTCGCTCGGAAATCATCCTGAAACCGGGGAACCCGTTGTCGTAAAAATCGGCCGGTATGGCCCGATGGCTCAGATCGGTATTGCCAATGAAGAAACCAAGCCCAGATTTGCACGATTGGCCAAAGGTCAGCTGCTCGAAACCATCACCCTGGAAGAAGCCCTCAAGCTCTTCGCCCTGCCCAGAACGCTCGGTGAATATGAGGATGCCACAGTGACGGTCGGGATAGGGCGTTTTGGCCCGTACATCAGACATAAAAACGCTTTCTACTCCCTGAAGAAGGGAGTGGATGATCCGATGACCATCGGACATGACCGTGCGGTTGAAATCATTATTGAAAAGAGGGCTGCCGACCTGTTGCGTGTTATCCGGGAGTATCCTGAAGAACCTGAAATCAGGGTTCTGAATGGCAGGTTCGGGCCCTACATCTCCTATCAGAAAAAGAACTATAAGATCCCCAAAACCCAGGATCCTGCCGCACTGACTGCCGAAGATTGCAAGGCCCTGATTGCAAAAGGTTTAAAAGATAAAAAATAAACAGAGATGCCAACGTTACAGGAAATTCTTCTCTATTTCGATCCTGTAGGCCCAATAGCGTATCATACTGACGAAAGGATACTCAACCCGCTGTCAGAGGCTACTGAAATCTATCGGAACAACGGAAATATGCCCGATATCGGCCAGGCAAAAATTGTGCTGGCCGGAGTGGGCAACCCACAGCTTGCCGATGAAATCCGCTCCTATTTGTATGGCCTGACTGCCGTATTGCCAAAAGGCGACCTGGTTGATCTGGGCAATCTCCGGCAGGGAAAAACTCCTGCGGATACTCAGATCGGTTTGGGAGATGTGATCACTGAACTTGGAAAAGCTCATAAAATAATCGTTCTGATCGGTCGCGATACGCATGATACCCTGACGTACGGCAAAGCATTTACCCGTCTTGAAACTCCTTACAATCTCTCGGTTATCGATTCAGTGCTCGACATCATGCCTGAGGAGCATGCCGACAGGAGTCATTATCTGAATGAGCTGATTTCAGAACCTGACGGCTGCCTGTATGATTTCGTTCACCTGGGGCACCAGTCGTATCTAAATGATGCTGAAGGCATTGACCGGATGAACGAGCTCTATTTCGAAGTTCACCGGCTGGGTGCTTTGCGTGAGGATATCAGAGAATCGGAACCGGTTTTTCGCAATTCAGATATGGTTGTTTTCTCGATGAACGCCATTCGTCAAACCGAATCTCCCGGAATTACCTTTCCGTCAGCCAACGGATTTACGGCCGAAGAATCGTGTCAGCTGGCGCGGTTTGCCGGACTGAGTGATAAACTCAGCCTGTTTGCCCTGGCCGGATTTAAACCTGACCGTGATGTAAACGGTCAAACCTCCGCGCTTGCAGCTCAGATCATCTGGCACTTTTTACAGGCGGTTAATCAACGCAAATCCGATTATCCTTTCAGCGATATTAAGCAATACCAGAAATATTTGATTAATTTGCCGAAAACCGGATATAATCTGACCTTTTACAAGAGTCCGACCTCGGGACGTTGGTGGATTGAAGTGCCCTATCCTGACACCAAATATCCACGATCCCTATATGTGGCGTGCTCTCCAAGAGATTATCAGATTGCGAGCGACGGGGAAATCCCCGACCGGTGGTGGAATAATTATCGAAGATTGTCATGAAAAATAATTGCATACTTAAAGCAAACCCGTTACGTTATTGGTATTGCTGTGTAATTATTTTTTCACTTATCTTTACTGTTTTAATTTCAGCATGAAGAGGTTCCGGGCAAAGATTTACCTTTTATTATTCCTGGCAGGATTTGTGGGTGTCGGTGCTTTTGCACAGCAAGATCCTCAATTCAGTCAGAACATGTTTAATCATCTGGCTGTAAACCCGGGTTTTGCGGGTAGCCAGGGCATGCTCAACGCCGGAATGATCAACCGCCAGCAATGGATGGGATTCCCCGGAAATCCTACAACAACCGTTTTCAGTGTTCATGCGCCGGTTAAGCCTTTGGGCATTCCGAGTGGAGTGGGTCTTACTTTTATTGATGACCGCCTGGGTTTTGAAAAAAATACCACAATCACCTTGAACTATGCTTATCGCCTCTCCATCGGTGAGGGAACTCTGGGCATCGGTGCCAATGTGGGTTTGCTGAGCCGGGAGATCGACGGAAAGTGGTCAATCCCCGACAGTGACAATCACAGTCCGGCCAGTTCTGACCCTTCCATTCCGGATGAACAGGCATCCACCACAGCCTTTGATCTGGGGTTCGGATTGTTTTACAACAATGACAATCTGTACGCCGGATTATCCAGCACCCACCTTCTGGAACCCATACTGGATTATGGAAACGGAGCATTTACCTATATGAGGCGCCACTATTATGGCACCGTCGGATATCTGTTTAAACTGGCCAATCCGGTTTACGAAATACAGCCTTCCTTATTTGCAAAATATGACGGAGCTTCATTCCAGACTGATGTAAATATGATGCTGGTGTACAATAAAAGATTTTGGGGTGGCGTTTCTTACAGGCTTGGAGACGCCGTAGTCGTTATGGCGGGGACAGAACTGGCCAATGGCCTGCGGTTGGGAATAGCTTATGATTTCACAACTTCGGCCATTGCAACCTACAGTCATGGAACAGTGGAGTTCATGCTGGGGTACAACCTCGCGATAGGGACGGATAAGCTATCCCAACGTTACAAAAGTGTGAGATTTTTATAACTGACTCGTTGATAATAATATGAAGAAGCTAGTTTTCCTTGGTTTAATCGCAGCCCTGATCTTGTCTGGATGCAACAGCTCCAGTACAGGTAACGGCGAGCTGGTTGGTGTGCAAAAGAGGGAAAAATGGTTCGAACCTGACCCCTATGGCATGGTTAAAGTGCCAATGGGTTCTTTTGTGGTCGGGCCAAACGACGAGGATCCCACGTTCGCCATGAATTCTCAGTCGAAAACCGTATCTATTGACGCCTTCTGGATGGATGAAACAGAAATCACCAATAATGAATACCGGCAGTTTGTACATTGGGTAATTGACTCCCTGACACGCAAAACCCTTGGCGAACAATCTCCCGAAGAGTATCTCATCTCTGAAGATGCCAACAACAATCCGATCGATCCCCCTTACATCAACTGGGAAACCAAGATTGATACCCGGGACCCTGAAGTCGCCACAGCGCTCGAAGGAATGTATATTCCTGAAAATGAGCGTTTTTTCCGCCGCAAAGAGTTGGACACCCGAAAACTGGTTTACTCCTATCAGGATATTAACTATCAGGAAGCTGCCAAAGAAAAACGGAATTTCAATCGTTCGATCCAGAACTCTGATAAATCCGTTACTTTTTATCAGGACAATGAACTGGCGTCTGACCGGTCGAAATTCGTAAAATCATATACCATCAATATTTATCCGGATACCCTTTGCTGGATTTCAGATTTTACTTACAGCTACAACGATCCGATGGCAAAAATGTATTTCTGGCATCCGGGATTCGATGATTATCCGGTTGTCGGCGTTACACAGGAACAGGCCCAGGCATTCTGTATCTGGAGGACCCAGCTATATAACAACTACCTGCTGACTTCGAAAGCCGGTGCTTCGGTTCAGAATTACCGGTTACCTACTGAATACGAATGGGAATATGCCGCACGCGGAGGCCGCAACCTCTCGCTGTATCCCTGGGGCAGCCCCTATACCCGCAATGAAAAAGGTTGTTTCCTCGCCAACTTTAAACCGCTCCGCGGCAATTATGTGGACGACGGATTCCTGAAACCATCACCGGTAGGATCATTCGAACCTAACGATTACAACCTGTACGACATGGCCGGCAACGTTGCCGAATGGACCATCTCGGCATTCGACGAAGCCGCTTACAGTTTTACCCATGACATGAACCCGAATTATGAATACAGCGCCTTGCCAAACGAATCCCCGGTCATGAAGAGGAAAGTGGTCAGAGGCGGTTCGTGGAAAGATATTTCCTACTACC
>JAQWAJ010000176.1 GCA_028707745.1 Bacteroidales bacterium
CATATCATTTTCGGTATCAAAAGGATAGACGGTGTCAATATGACCTTTCCCAATGTTCTGTGCAAATTCAGCGATGGCCTTGAACCGGTCCTGTATACGGTTCACCGACCCGCCCATAATTCCCAATTCGTGCCTAGAATGCGATTCCAGTTTCTGAATGTTACCGAAATGGCCCTGCGACAGGGAGTCCAGTGCATTGGTCGTTTGTTTGACCGGCTTTATCATCGGAGTTATCAGAAAATAAACCAGAATGCCCATAAATACCATACCAAGCAGTCCGATAAACAGGGATACTTTGAATATGGTATTTGCATCCTTCAGCACTTCCGCAACCGGTGTAACGATACACACGGCCCACGTTTTATCAGATGTACCGATTCTGACCGGGTTAAAGCTGAAATAATAGTCCAAGCCATCCGGAAAAATGGTTAAGTTGCTGAATTTATCTCCTTTAACAATCTGATCGAGTATACGCTGGGTGCTTTCCCCGAAAATGTTACTGTCTGCCAGATTTTTACCGATAGTATCGTTCCCTGATGATGCAACCAGGGTCCCATTGCTTGAAATCAGTAATGTTTTGAGACCGGGTTGTGTTGTTTTTTGCTTGATAATCGTTTCGAAATCACGAACACTGAAATCGATGCCGGCCAGTCCGATTACCTTATCTTTATGAATGATGGGAACTCCCAGAGTAGTTTCTAGGATTTGATCCAGCTTGAGGCCATAATCTTTTGGCTTGTATAAATAGGGGTCCATCAGCGTTTCACAACGGGATTTTTTAATGTCGAGATATTGAGGGGATTCTGGCTGGTTATTCATACCGCGGTACTCATATCTCTGTTCAAGGGTGCCGCTCAGGCGGTCAACAATCCAGGTTTTTCGTCCGCTTGTGTTTTGATAGGCCGGATCGAGAGCGCTTAGTTCGAAACTGATCCAGTAAGCGAGAAAATGAGGATTATCCTGCATCGATTTAGTCAGAACCGGAAAGAGTCGTGAATCGATATCTGCCGGAGTTAAAGATTGGTAAGCTTCGTAAACAGTCGACAGTGATCTTACCCGACCCAGATCAATGTTGAGCTGCCCGGAAATTTCAGACGAGATTTTCCCGCAGGTGTTATCGATCAGATCAAATGCGTTTTTCTTGTCTGTCCGACGGTTATGAATGGAAAAATACCCCACCATAATGGTTGTGATGATCACAACCGCGACAATAATACTAGCTGTTAAACGGAACCTGATGCCAACCTTAATCATGATGAACTGTTTTGGGACAAAAAGTACGAAAAAATAGAAGCCGGATGTACAGCATCCGGCTTCTTTTAGACAAATATCAGGGTTAATTGCTTTTATTCGGGAATGCCGGAATCGGAGGAACCGTTTTCTTGTAGGCTTTAACCTCTTGTTTAATCAGCTCAATAGCTTTGTCGAGCTGCCGGTCAATGCCTTTGAATTCCTCATGTGGGTCATTGTCAATCACCACATCAGGATCAACTCCGTGGCCCTCAATGATGAAACCGGAACCGTCAGCTGCATAAGGTGCATATGAAGGCGTTACGATGGATCCACCGTCGATGCACGGAATGGTTCCGCTGTACCCAACTACACCGCCCCAGGTTCTGACACCGACCAGTTTACCAATTTTCTGTGTTTTAAAGCGATAGGGGAACAGATCTCCGTCTGATGCCGAATAGCGGTCTATCAGGGCAATTTTTGGCCCTGTAAGTGTACCGCCCGGATTGACCGAACCCTTTTTCTGATTGGCTGACATGGTTGCGTAAGTAATTTCTCTTTGTAATTTCTCAATAATCATGGGTGAAACGTTTCCGCCACCATTGCCACGATCATCGATAATGAGTCCTTTTTTGGTCAGCTGCGGATAATAATGTTTGATGAACTCATTTAAACCAGCTGAGCTCATGTCGGGGACATGAATGTAACCCACCTCGCCATTGGTGGCATCGCTGACTTTCTTGATGTTGCCCTGTACCCAGTCGTAGTAAACCAAAGATGACTCATCGGAAATGGTTTTTACCAGTGCTGTTTTGGCATTGGAACCATCTGCTTTTTCAGATACCGAAAGCTCAATAAGTTGATTGGCTTTACCAATCAGCAACGAGTAGATGTCGTTAATATCACTGACCGGCTGGCCATCGATTTTTGTGATAAAATCACCAACCTTGATCGATAATCCTGGTTCAGTAAGCGGAGATCTCAGATCATCCGACCAGTTGGCTCCCTCCATGATTTTATCGATCCTGAAATTTCCGGATTCGGCTTTGCTTAATGAAGCTCCGAGAAGTCCCATCGAAACTCTTTCGGGCATCGGGCGTTCACCATTGTTGACATACGCATGGCCCACGTTGAGTTCACCGATCATCTCACCCAGCAAATAGGACAGATCAGAACGATGATGAACATATTTAACCAGCGGATAGTATTTGTCATGAATGGCTTTCCAGTTCACCCCGTGCATGTTTCTATCATAGAAGAAGTCACGCATGTGGCGCCAGGTTTCATTATATATCTGGTTCCATTCCTCTTGTTTGTCAACCATAACCTTCATTCCCGAAAGGTTGACCGGATCTTCAATAGAGGCTTTGCCGGTTGGCAAATCAACGACTCCGATTTTGCCACCCTGTCTCAATAACATCTTTTTGCCATTTGAACTCAATGAAAATCCGATGTTCTGGCCAAGTTCAGTTTCTTTCTGCTTGTTCAGGTCATAAACCATGAATTTGCCACCTCGTGAGGATGATGAGCTGAACTGGTAGTAAATACGATCATTGACTACTTCGAGATTATAATAATTCCCTGCCGGGCCCGGTATTTCAAGAATGCGGTCCTTGATTCCTGTGGGATCAATTGACGGAGCCGCCTTTTTTTCCGCTTTATCCGGTTTGCCCGACTTATCGGTTTTGTCAGCTTTAGCTGCTTTTGCAGTATCGCTGATGACGGTTACCTCATCATCTTTAGGGGTGAAGGGAGACAGTGTTTCAGGATTCAGGGTAGTCAGATAGATCTTGTTCATATCCTGATAACTCGTGCTGAACTCGGTTGAAGAGTAGGTTGGATTAAAGGTGCGAGCCGATACGAATGCCAGGTACTTGCCATCGAGACTGAAAACAGGGTTGCCTGAATCGTACCACCCATCGGTGACGTCGTAAATTTTTCCTGTCTCAAAATTGTACAGGCGGATAATACTCATTCCTTCTTCAGGAATCGTGTAAGCAATCCATTTACTATCGGGAGACCACGAAAAATCTCCGATCGGACCGAAATCAGATTCCAGAATTTTGGATTTTTTACCGGATTCTACATCCAGTAGCCAAAGTTTGAATTTCTTATCGTAATAAAGAATGGATTTGCTGTCAGGAGACCAGCTGAAGTCGAAAATGTAAGCATCACTGTTTTTAGTGACCTGTTTGGCATTTTCCAGGGATTTGGGATCTGACAGATGAATTTCAAATTCGCCGGATTTATCCGAGAGATAAGCGATCCATTTTCCATCAGGCGACCATGAGGCGTTGCGTTCGTGCACACCCGATGAATTGGTCAGGTTTCTGGTAATGCCTTGCTTTACCGGCGTGTTGAATATTTCACCTCTTGACGAAAGAATCAATCTTTCTCCATTAGGCGACATATCGGTTGCCCTGATATTCATTGAAACATCTTTCCATTCCTTCCGGTCATAGAGAAAGTCATTCTCGATGGAGATCACCAGCTTGGCCAATTTGTTGTCAGCCAGGTTGAAAGTATATAAAACACCCCCGTTCTCAAAAATGATTTTTTTGTCTCCGAGGGATGGGAATTTAATATCATATTCCTTAAAATCAGTAACCTTAGCCGTATTTTTGGTGGTGAGATCATAGCAAAACAGGTTCATGATCCGGTCACGATCTGATAGGTAAAAGATTTTATTCCCGCTCCACATGGGGAATCTGTCCTGGGCATTGTTGCTGGTGATATTTTCTGATTTCTCGGTGGTGAAATCATAGATCCAAACATCGTCGGCCATACCGCCCTGGTAATATTTCCAGGTACGGAATTCCCGGAAAACCCGGTTGAATGCCAATTTCTTGCCGTCAGGTGAGTAACTGTTGGAGCCGGCCACCGAGAAAGGCAATTGTTCAGAGATTCCGCCATTGACCGGGACCTTAAACAGCTGGCCTTTGAAATCGTTAAAGGACAGTTTTCTGGAGCGGTAGATGATGTACTTGCCATCCGGGGTCCAACCCATCACAATATTGTTTGGTCCCATGCGGTCACCAACGTCATCGCGTCCCAGTGTGGCGGTAAAGGTGATCCGTTTGGGTGTTCCTCCCTCGGCAGGTATGGTAAATACTTCTGTGTTACCATCATACTGACCGGTAAAGGCAATGGTTTTTCCATCCGGCGAAAATTTGGCAAACATCTCATATCCGGGATGAGATGTCAGGCGGCGGGCTATGCCACCTGTCTCGGCTGTGGTGTACAGGTCGCCTGCGTAGGTGAATACCACCTGATTTTGGTGGATGGCAGGAAACCGCAGAAGTTTAGTTTCTTCCTGAGCGCTGAGGATTCCAACGGAACACATCAGGATCAGAATGAGTGCGAATGGTCTTTTCATATTTTAAGTATTAGTAAATCAATAGGATATTCAAAAGTAATATTTTCTTGTTCCGGAATTTGTAAAGCCTTAAAAGTAGAGAATTTGTCAAAGCCAGGGAAATGCTAAAATTCAATTTTAATCGGGTCAATTAATAGGCTGTAAAGCAGTTTAATAAAAACATGAATCCTGATAAAAATCATGCGTTATAAATCGGTTTGATCCATTTTAGGAAGTACTTTTGTTCCAAATCCATAAACAGGTAATTTGTATGAAAATCGAACGAATTGAACACATTGGGATAGCAGTCAGCAATCTCGATGAAGCTATCCGTTTTTATGAGCAGGTTCTGGGTCTGTCTTGCTATGCCATTGAGGAAGTGGTTGATCAGAAGGTGAAAACAGCTTTTTTTAAAGTTGGGGAGACCAAAATCGAGTTGCTGGAATCGACCGATCCTGAAGGTTCGATCGGTAAGTAGATC
>JAQWAJ010000177.1 GCA_028707745.1 Bacteroidales bacterium
CCTACCTAATTGTGAATACAACAGAAAATAAGTTTTATCTGTATTCCGATAACAAACTTATCCGGCAAGGACCCTGCTCAACGGGTAAAAATGAAGTGTTGAGATATGGACCCAATGGTTCGAAAAAACACTATTTTCTAAGTCCAAGAGGGGTTCATAAAGTTCAAAGCAAACAAAAAGACCCGGTATGGGCTAAGCCTGACTGGGCCTTTATCGAGGAAGGGGAACCCGTTCCGCCACCCGGAGATCCATCACGGTTTGATGATGCAACTTTAGGCCCTTACGCACTAAGGCTCGGCGATGGATATATGGTACATGGCACAATATGGAAACGCTTTATGGGTCAATCCGTTACTCACGGATGTATCCGAATGCTGGATGAAGATATAACCGCAGTTTACGAAACGCTGCCAGTCGGTTCTAAAGTGATAATCTATTAAAAAAGCAAAACGTGAAAGCACTAAAAATATTTGCAATTTGCGTTGGGATACTGATTCTGGGAGCTTTGACCATGCTCTACCTGGGTGCTATGAAAGCACCCAAGAGTTATATCGCGGATTTTAGCAAGGAAACTGAGCATATTAGTGAGAATAAAATCATCAAGTCATATCCGAATGAATCTTTAGAGAGAAGATCCAATCTGGATGCGCGGATAGCCATGTCAGATGATGATTCCATCGGGCTTCGGATCAGTTTAAAGGAAAAAGCCATCTTCCTGGAACTGCAGGGAATTGTGTTGAGTCAAATACCCATTATCGATTATCAGGTAAGCCACTTTTTCACCAACCTGAGCCCGGCTGAGAAGTATTTTATTTTCCGCAGCCCTTTGACCATCCAAAGAGATGAATCAACCATCGAGAAGAATAAATTCAAGGAGATGATTGCCCAGGAAGGCAAGGAAGCTCAATCTGCAGAAGCTTTAAAAGCAACAGCCGATTCCCTTAGCGGAGATAAAAATAAAAAATCAAAAGGACCTCGTGTAGATCCAATAATATACCGCCTGTTTCTTGATCATGGAATCAAAGTTCAGTTCACCGGACAGATGCCTGATTCTATCCCCCAGTACTGGCCTAAATTCTGGTTTGAATTCAAGGAGCGTAATCAATTCCTCAAAGACGTTATGAACAGCATAACAAAAAAAACACCGGTATATTACCAGCCAAGTATTAAACTGGTGATCGATGCCAAAGATGCTGAAACGATCTATCGGGCAATGCCTAAAAATGGCATGGTGATTCTTGACTTATAACTCATCAGGCCTTGGTTCGGGCTATGATCAAACATTTGCATGACAGTCTGTTTCCCTTTCCGAAATTAGACTTATTTTAGTCTTATATTGGATTCGGTTTTCTCACTAAATCAGAATGATTATGAAACGGACATCATTTGCCTTTGCACTGATTACCTTATTGATAATCAGTACGTCATGCCAACCCAAACAGGTTGTTCCGGTTCAACAGGGTCCCGCTACTTCTGTAGTACATCCTGAGTGGATTAAATCTGCAGTGCTTTATGAAGTCAATATTCGTCAATACACTCCCGAAGGTACGCTGAATGCCTTTGCTGAAAAGCTTCCGAAACTGAAGGAGCTAGGCGTTGACATACTCTGGCTGATGCCCGTTAACCCGATCGGAGAGGTAAACCGGAAGGGCCCCCTCGGTTCCTATTACAGCGTCAGGGATTACAAAGGAATCAACCCGGAATTCGGAACCATGGATGATTTCAAAGCCCTGGTGAAGAAAACTCATGAACTTGGCATGTACCTCATTATCGACTGCGTACCCAATCATTCCTCGTGGGACAACCCGCTGGTCACCGAACATCCCGATTGGTACGCCAAAGACAGTCTGGGTAAAATGTTCTCCCCCTGGGACTGGACCGATGTGGTTAAATTTGATTACAACCAGAAGCCTTTGCGTGAGTATATGATTGAGACCATGAAATACTGGCTTACCGAAACAAAGCTCGATGGGTTCAGATACGATGTAGCCCATCAGGTTCCGGTGGATTTCTGGAATGAAGTGAGACCTGCACTCCAATCGGTAAAGCCCGACGTTCTTATGCTGGCTGAAGCTGAACAGCGCCCGTTGCATGAAAAAGCCATGGATATGTCGTATGGCTGGGAGCTGCACCACATCATGAATCAGGTTGCCCAGGGCAAACAAAACGTTTCTCATATCGACGCCTACTTTGATCGGGCAGCCCGTGATTATAACACCCATGATATCCGGATCTACTTTACCTCCAATCACGATGAAAACTCCTGGAACGGAACCGAATGGGAAAGAATGGGCAAAGCCACCAATCTGATGACTGTTTTCACCTATACGATCCCGGGAATGCCACTTGTTTACAGCGGCCAGGAATCGGGTTCCACCAAAAGGCTCAAATTCTTTGAGAAAGATCCCATCGATTGGAGCGATATGAGCTTTGCCACGCTTTATCAGCAATTGGATCAGCTCAAGCATGATAACCCCGCACTCTGGAACCCGGGATTTGGGGGCAATTATACCCGGCTTAAAACCGGCAATGACAATCAGGTTCTGGCTTTTAAAAGGGAAACAGGCACCAATTCGGTAGTCGTAGTGCTCAACATGAGTGCCCAACCCGTTCAGGTCCGGCTTTCGCCTGATGCCGTAACCGGGAAATATTCACAATGGCCTGCCGGCATCCAAACAAAACCCTCAAAGGCACCTGTTGACCTTGGACCATGGGCATATCTCATCTATACAAAAAAATAATCAAAATGCCCAATATCAGAACTGTAACCCTATTCATATTGAGTTCCCTTTCTACTGTTAGTCAAACTTTGAGTGCACAGGAAACTGACCCGCCACTACCATCAACCCGGGTTTATTATTCGGTATTTGTTCAATCATTTTGCGACAGCAATGGTGACGGAATCGGCGATATTCCGGGATTGACATCCAAACTTGATTATCTGAAAGATCTTGGAATTCAGGGACTATGGCTCCTTCCGGTTCATCCTTCCCCATCCTATCATAAATATGATGTTACCGACTACTATTCTATCCATCCTGATTATGGCACTCTCGATGATTATAAAACCCTGGTGAAGGAAGCCCATAAACGAAACATGGTCATTCTTCTTGATCTGGTCATCAATCACACTTCCAACCGGATCAGCTGGTTTCAGGAAGCCTCCAAAAGACCCTCCAACCCGTATCGGGATTATTATGTATGGTCTGATAAAAAAGCCGATTTCGTAGCAGAGCCCTTTCACTGGCACGCCGTAAGAGATGCTCAGGGCAAGCAGAAATCAGGTCCGAAATATTATGGATTCTTTTGGTGGGAGATGCCTGACCTGAATTTCGACAGTCAGAAAGTCAGGCAGGAGATGCACAAAATCGCCTCTTTTTGGCTGAAAGATATCGGGATCGACGGTTTCAGGCTGGATGCAGCCAAATACATCTATCCGGAAAACGAAACGGAGAAAAACGTTCAATGGTGGAACGAATTCCGTCAGGAAGCACTGAAAATCAATGATCAGGTAATCATGGTTGGTGAAGTCTGGGGCCCGGCAAAAGAGATCGCTCCCTATCTGAAAAAGGGCATGACAGCCTGTTTTAATTTCCAGCTGGCCGACAGTATCAGGATCAGCCTCAAAGAAGAAAAGGACCACTATGTACTCCAAACCTGGTGGCAGATCCGTGACACTTATGTACAGGAAAACCCTTCATATTCTGATGCGATTTTCCTCTCGAATCATGATATCAACCGAATCATGACCGATATCGGGAACAAAACAGCGAAAGCAAAAGTGGCCGCTGCACTGCTTCTGACCCTCCCGGGCAATCCATTTATCTATTACGGAGAAGAGATCGGTATGCTGGGTGAAAAACCAGATGAATTTATTCGTGAACCTTTTTTATGGAACATGGAAGGGGAAGACAAAGGGCAGACTCACTGGGAAATTCCTTATACAAGCACTTCGCAGACGGTGAAACCGCTGAAGTACCAATTGGAAGATCCAACATCGCTCTATTACTTTTATAAACATCTGATCTCAGTCAGGAATAATTCAAACGCGCTTGGCAAAGGATTCTTCGATCCATTTATTCAGAACAACAGGAAAGTAATCGGCTTTTACCGTGGATATGGCCGCGAGCGGATGCTTATCCTCATCAATCTGAGTAAGGATATTCAGCGCATCGACAGTCCATCGGAAATAACGGAATACAAGCAACTTACAGGAACTCATGATGTTTTTAAATCAGGTGGAGGAGCTATTTACCTCCAGCCGTATGCCGTTTTTGTCCTGAGCAAAACATCTTAACCTTTTATAATCAATCAGAATGAGCGGACTTTTCGGCGCAATTGCCAAACACGATGTAGTTTCAGAAGTATACTATGGTACAGATTATCATTCCCACCTGGGTACCAAAAGGGGTGGAATGGCCTTCTTCAACGACGCTAACAACACCTTTACCCGGTCGATTCATAGCCTGGAGAACAGCTATTTCAGGAACAAGTTTGAAGACGAGCTACACCGGTTTGCCGGAAAAAGTGGTATCGGGATCATTAGTGATACCGACAGCCAGCCAATACTGCTGAACACCCGTCTGGGAATGTTTACCCTGGTTACAACGAGCCGTATTACTAATCTCGATGAATTAACCGCCCGGTTTCTTGCACAAGGTGGGCAATTCATGGAAAACTCCCAGGGTTTCACCAATCATACTGAGCTGATTGCCAAATTAATCTGTGAAGAAAATGATTTCATCTCGGGCATCGAAAATGTTCAGCGCCAGATTAAAGGATCATGCTCGATCTTAATACTGACCAATGATTACTTATTGCCAGCACGCGACAAACTTGGCCGTACACCGATCATCATCGGGAAAGGCGACGAGGGGTTTTGTGCCGCCTCTGAAAGCTGCTCATTCTCCAATATCGGATATGACACCCACTATAATGTTGGCCCGGGAGAAATCGTCAGGTTGACTGCGAATCAGATGGAATCTGTGCTTCCCGCAAAATCAGAGATGCAGATTTGCTCATTCCTGTGGGTATATTACGGATACCCGCCATCCCAT
>JAQWAJ010000178.1 GCA_028707745.1 Bacteroidales bacterium
CTCTTACGAGATCCTGGCCGAAGCGCTGGCTCAGGCTAACCGTGGCAGAATGCATATTCTGGGGAAAATTCTGGAAACCATGCCGGAACCACGCGAAGACTACAAACCTCATGTTCCGAGAATCCAGACCATGACCATACCGAAAGATATGATCGGCGCTGTTATCGGTACCGGCGGAAAAATTATTCAGGATATTCAGCTGCGCACCCATACCATTATCACCATCGAGGAAAAAGACGGTATTGGATTTATCGAGGTTGCTGCTCCTGACAAGGAAGCCATCGAAGCTGCCATGGAGATCATTCAGGGCATCTGCGCAGTTCCGGAAGTCGGACAGATCTATAATGGCAAGGTGGTTTCGATCGTTGCATTCGGTGCCTTTGTCGAAATCCTCCCCGGCAAGGAAGGCCTGCTGCATATTTCGGAGATTTCCTACAAGCGTTTGGAAACCGTTGAGGAGGAACTTCAGCTGGGCCAGATGATTGAAGTGAAACTCATTGAGATTGATGAAAAATCCGGTAAATACAGGCTCTCGAGAAAAGCTCTTCTCGATAAACCCGAAGGTTACGTGGAACCAGCACAGCATGACCGTGGTCCAAGAGGCCCGCGTGATGACCGTGGTGGACACGACAATAGGGATCGCCGCGACGGAGACCGTGGAGGCAGACCGCCCCGCAGGGATTTTGACCGCCGCTAAGAAGCCGGATCATTAGAATAGTATTAAGAAAATCCCTGCCAACGCGGGGATTTTTTTTATTTTTAGCCCATGGAACTCAACGAAAAATATCCATGCACTTACCGACTGGTTGTCATTGAGGGAAACATCGGGGCCGGTAAAACCTCTCTGGCTAAAAGAATCAGCATGGATTATAACAGCCACCTGATCCTGGAGCGATTCGCGGATAACCCGTTCCTTCCGAAATTCTACAAAGATCCCGATCGATTTGCCTTTCCATTGGAGATGTCATTTCTTGCCGATCGATATACCCAGCTCAAAAAGGAACTCGCCAGTCCCGATATTTTTGCTCCGTTTACCGTGGCTGACTACTATTTCATGAAATCGCTGATTTTTGCAGGGAATACTCTTGCAGGCGATGAATATATGTTATACTCTCAGCTTTTTCATCTGATGTATTCTTCGCTCCCGAAGCCCGATCTATATGTCTATTTACATCAGGATCCGGAAAACCTGCTCACCAATATCTGGAACCGGGGAAGGGAATATGAGTCAGCCATTACCGTTGAATATCTGAAGAAGATCCAAACCGGATATTTCGATTTTTTCAGGCAGGAGCCATCAATGCGAATACTGGTGGTGGATACGAGGGATATCGATTTTGTCAATCAAGAGGAGGATTATCACACCTTGCTGGATACCCTTTTTGTGCAGAAATATCCGGTAGGCCTGACGAGGGTTTTCCCTCAGGGAGGGTGCAAAATGTAAGTTAAACATTTTAATGGAACTTACGGCATTTTTTCCTGTTCATCTCCAAAAGATTTATATTTTTGTGATACATTGAAAGTTTTTAAAATCAAACATAAAACCGGTAGTTATGAAGAAATTCAACCTTAGTATTTTTGTAGTCATTGCAGCTATGTTTGCACTCTCCGGCTGCAGCGGACTCAACAAAATGAAGAAAAATGCTTCTGGAATTAAATACGAAGTAAAACCAGAGGTCTTGGAAATGCACGGTGGGAATGTGGCTGTTAAAATAGAAGCCAATTATCCCAAAAAATACTTTAACAAGAAGGCAGTTGTGGTTGCAACTCCAGTTTTAAAGACAACATCGGGCGATGTTGAATTCAAAGCAATATCTGTACAGGGCGAAAAAGTAACTTCCAACAATAAGGTAGTTAATTACAAAACCGGAGGTAAGGTAACTTATGAAGGAACCGTACCTTACACAAAAGATATGCGCCAATCAGAACTGATTGTTAAAGCAGAAGCTTCGAGAAAAGCAAAAAAGGTGAATTTTGAACCTGTTAAAATTGCTGATGGTGTTATTGCAACCCCGGCCCTTCTCGATAATAAAGATGCAGAGTCTGTTATTGCTGCTGATAAATTCCAGCGGATTGTCCCTGAAACTTATCTGGCTGACATTAACTATGATATCAATAAATCAGAGGTAAAAAAATCGGAAATGAAATCCGATGATGTCACAGCGATTAAAGAAAAGGTAAAAGCTGCCAACTCGAAATCAAATTATAAGATTAAAGGTGTTGACGTATCGGCTTATGCATCACCGGATGGTAAACTTGACCTGAACGACAAACTGGCCAAGGACCGTTCTAAAACCGCTTCTGCTTTCTTCAAAAAAGAACTGGCAAACATGAAAGTCTCAAACGCTGATCAGGCTGAGTTCTATAAACTGATGTCGACTGCTGAAGACTGGGACGGATTCAAAGAGCTGGTTGCCAAATCAAAAATTCAGGACAAAGATCTGATTCTGCGTGTTCTGTCGATGTATAATGATCCTGACGTTCGCGAAAAAGAGATCCGCAATATTGCCGCTGCTTTTACCGAATTATCTGACCAGATTCTCCCGGCTCTGCGTCGTTCGAAATTTGCCGTTAACGTTGATGTTATCGGGAAATCAGACGAAGAACTGCTGAAATTGGCCACCACAAATCCAGGCGAACTCAACATTGAAGAAGTTCTCTATGCTGCAACTTTAACCAAAGATGTTAAAACACAGAATGGTATTTACAAAGCTGCCACCGAAAAATTCCCGACCTGCTACAGGGCTTGGAACGACTATGGAATGACAGCCGCTCAGCTCGGTGATTTTAAAACAGCAAAAACTGCCGTCGAAAAAGCAAACAGCCTCCAGGCAAATGACCCGATCGTTCTCAACAACCTGGGTGTTATTGCTCTCGCTGAAGGTGACTATGATAAAGCTGAAGGTCTGTTCCGCAGCGCCGCCGGCGCCGGAAGTCAGGTTGATCACAATATGGGTATTGTAAACGTAAAAAAAGGAAACTACAGCCAGGCTGTAACCAACTTTGGCTCATCCTGCCTGTTTAACGCTGCATTGGCCCAGACCCTGAACAAGGATTATGCAAAAGCGCTGAAAACAATCGATTGCATTGCCGAACCCACCGGAATGACCAACTATCTGAAGGCTGTTATTTATGCACGTCAGGGGCAGAGTGCCAATATGTTCAAATCACTCGAAGCTGCCGTTGCTGCTCAGGCTGATCTGAAACAACTGGCAAAAACTGATCTTGAATTCGGTAAATTCTTCTCCGATGCCAAGTTCCAGGGAATCGTGAAGTAATCAACCACACAGATAAAAAAAAAGAGCCGCTTCAACAGCGGCTCTTTTTTTATGCGTCGGGTTGAACTAAATCCTCCTGCGCGGATAGCCTGATATTGCTTTGAAAAGAAACGCAATTGCCCAGGGAAGGCTGCAATTAGTTAGTCAATATAAAGGGCAAATTTTCTTTCTGTTTCTCGAATTCTGTTTTCAACATTTTTTTTAGGTTTTCATTGTTTCTCATCAGTAGAAACATTGCACCTTGTGCCCTTAATAACTTTTCGTCTTTGTTTATCCCGAGATTGACTTTGTAAAGTTCTTTAATTGCCTTTACGAATTCGTCATACATACTGAATTCTTCGCTTTTGTAATGCTTCATTATTGATGCAAAGGAAAAAGCTTCAACAAAAGGTTTTCTTTCGCTTTCTGTTTTCTTAATGTCATTTAAGCCTACACAAACTTTTCCAACATAGAGGCCCTCGTCAGTAATTCTCATAATGGAAAAAAATTTAACGGCAATATTTAGCAATTTGTCCATCGGCACAGTGTCTTTTGGAACATTTTTATCAATTGTCTTGCAAACCAATTCAGCCATCACAGAATTGAACAGACTATCTTTTTTTAAGTCAAGGAAATAGTTGTTTCTTATGGTTGTGCTGTCAGTCAATTGTAAAAGATTTTGAGAATTTGAGTTTGAGGAGAAATTTGTCAACAGGTAGTCAATGAACACTTTATTGTTGTTTACAAAATCGGAAAAACAACTCTTTCGCTCTGTTTCAATTATCCGTTTTATCAGGTAGTCTTTCTCATTGTAAGTTGATTTTTGAATTGAAATGAAGTCTTCATAATGATTTTTAATGTCACATTGGTTTTGCCCATAGCTGTGCACCGTTAATAAAGTTGTGATGGTTACTGCTAAAAGTGTTTTTATCATGGTTTGTTCTTGTTGATTTTGTTCGGGAAGCTGCCCGAGCAATGTGTAGTTTAACATCGATTCCCCGCTGGGTTCTGCAAGTGGCTCCGAATCATTTGGCAGTTCGGCTATTTTTTAGTTCCATCCTTGCTCAGGGTGAAGCTCATCGGAACCTGATAAGACACAGCGACGGGTTTTCCTGCCACTGCACCCGGAGTCCATTTTGGCATTGAATTGATTACCCTCAATGCTTCTGCATCGAGACCCGGTTCAACTCCCCGCAGTACTTTAGCCTGCTCAATTTCGCCGGTTTTGCTGATCACAAACCCTACAAAGACTCTGCCCTCAATTTTCTTTTCTACTGCCTCAGTTGGATATTTCGTGTTGTCTCTGATGAATTTCAGTAATGCCTCATCACCTCCCGGAAACTCCGGCTTTACATCTACTACTGCGTATGAGAAGGGTTTTACTTCTTTGCCAGAATGACCTGCTGTATCCGGCACTATGACTGGTGCAGTGAATTTTATTTGACCTTTTTGAGGTGTTTTGGCTTTCTGATCCTTGGCAGCCGGAGCCTTGTCCTTGACCAGTTCAGAAACTGCAGTGGATTGACCCTCGGAAAGCTTCATAGTGATGCCTTCTTTGGTCCAGGTGTTCTCTCCGGTTTTTACAAACCCTAATTCCTGAAGTTTCAGGGCAACCTCTTTTTTGACCTGTGCCTTTTTGCCTGCGTCCTGATTCTGGGCTGAAGCAGTCCAGCCACTCATCAGGACCATTCCTCCAACCAGCGGTAATATCAGCAGATAGTACCACCTGGTCAGCCTGTTGTGTTTGTTTTTCGATAGCATGATTAGTCGT
>JAQWAJ010000179.1 GCA_028707745.1 Bacteroidales bacterium
TCGGTATCAAACGTAAAGGATATCCCTGGCTGATTATTCTCGCTGCTGTCATGACCTTGATTATTTTCAGCATCCCGCACAGCCTTTTCGGATCGACTCTGGATTATACCACCGGTTCTGTAACGCAAGGCTGATTGAATACTGTAAAAATGGCAGATTCGTTTTGGTGGCATGGCCTTTGAAATGGATAGTCAAGCCAAAAAATATTTTATTATATGGAAACTTCTAAACAGCAAGGTACTATTAATGTAACTACGGAAAATATCTTTCCGATCATCAAAAAATTCCTGTATTCCGATCATGAAATATTTCTTCGTGAATTGATATCCAATGCGGTAGATGCCACTCAGAAACTGAAAACCCTCTCTTCAATCGGTGAATTTACCGGTGAGCTGGGTGACCTGACCATCCGGGTGACTCTCGATCAGGAGAAAAAGACGCTTACTGTTTCTGACCGCGGTGTGGGTATGACCGCCAAAGAGATCGATAAATATATTAACCAGATTGCATTCTCTGGTGCTGAGGAGTTTATGAAGAAGTACAAGAAAGAGGCTAATGCAATTATCGGCCATTTCGGACTGGGTTTCTACTCAGCCTTCATGGTCTCTGATCAGGTTGAAATTATCACCAAATCATACAAACGGGGTAAAGCGGTCAATTGGTCATGCAATGGCAGCCCCGATTATACCATCGAAGATTCTGACCGTGAACACCGCGGAACCGATATTATCCTGCATATCGATAAAGAATCCTCAGAATTTCTCGAAGAGGGCAGGATACAGACTCTGCTGACTAAATACAGCCGATTCCTGCCGGTTCCGATTGCATTTGGTAAGGAAAAAGAGTGGAAAAACAATAAATATGAGGAAACCGACCGCGATAACATCATTAACAATACGGAACCGGCCTGGACCAAGAAACCAGCGGATCTGACCGATGATGATTATGCAAAATTCTACCGCGAACTCTATCCAATGGCCGAAGATCCGCTGTTCCATATCCATCTGAACGTCGATTTTCCTTTCAACCTGACCGGTATTCTCTATTTTCCGAAAATCAGGAATAATTATGAGGTACAGAAGAACAAAATCCAGCTTTACTCCAATCAGGTCTATGTCACCGATTCCGTTGAAGGCATTGTTCCTGATTTTCTGACCCTGCTGCATGGTGTAATCGACAGTCCCGATATTCCGCTGAATGTGAGCCGTTCTTATCTGCAATCCGATCAAAATGTAAAGAAAATATCGGCACACATCACCAAAAAAGTGGCCGATCGCCTTCAGGAGATCTTTGCTAACGACCGGGAGCAGTTTGAACAAAAATGGGACGATCTCAAATTATTCATCAATTACGGGATGCTCACCGAGGAGAAGTTCTGGGATAAAGCCCGGGAGTTCGCTTTGCTGAAAAACACTGATGATAAGTATTTTACCTACGAGGAGTATAAAAACATCATCAAGGATAATCAAACCGATAAAAATGGTACGCTGGTCTATCTGTATGCCAACGATAAAGATGAGCAGTTCAGCTTTATTCGTTCAGCCAAAGACAAGGGATATGATGTTCTTTTAATGGACGGACAGTTCGATACCCATTTTCTGAATCATCTGGAGGAGAAACTCGAAAAATCCCACTTTGTACGGGTCGATTCGGATGTGGTTGATAAGCTGATCGATAAATCGGCCAAAAAAGAGTCAAAACTCGATCCAGCGCTCCAAACCTGGCTGAATCCTGTATTTAAAAGTCAGGCACCGGGTGAAGGTTATTTTGTAACTTTCGAAGCGCTTGATGAAAAGGCAAGTCCGGTTATCATTACCCAATCAGAGTGGAGCCGCAGGATGAAAGAGATGTCGAAATTCTCGGGCGGCATGAGTTTTTACAAGGAACTGCCCGATAGCTTTAATCTGGTCATCAACAGCAACCACCCGGTGGTACAGCTGATTGGTGAAGAACTGAAACAGGCTCACGGCTCAGAGGCAGGCAAATTTGATGAGGAGGCTGCTAAAGTCAAGGCCGAACAGGATAGTCTCGAACAGCTGCTCAAAGGCAAGAAGGAAGATGAAATTGCTCAGGAAGAAAAAGACAAACGCACCGAACTGACAGCCAAAATTCAGGAGGCAGAAAAGCAGCGCGATGAGATTCTTGCCGCCTATGGTCGTGAGAATCCGTTGGTCAAACAATTGATCGACCTGGCGCTGCTGGCGACCAACAAGCTTACCGGCGAAGCGCTTGATGCATTTGTTCAAAGAAGTATAGGTTTGCTCGGAAATCATAAATAATGATCAGTATGAGGAAAAGATTTGTTTTTACCGCGATGGCCATCCTGCTGGTGGCTGGTTCAGCCGTTCAGGCACAGGTTTTGTCGTATGGCGCTAAACTGGGCATGGGCTTTCCTGGATTTATCGATGAAAGAATTGCCAGTCAGCGCATTACGCTGGATTTAGGACTCACCGGCAGCGTCAAGTTTACTGACGGAATTCAGCTCATGATGGACCTCGGATATCAGCGCAAGGGGAGCAGCTTTAGAAACAAGTACCTGGATGCCAACAAAAAAGAGGTCCCGGATTCATCCTATCGGGTAAAAACAAATCTTGATTATATCGATATTCCTCTTTATCTGCGCCTTAGTTTGGGCCATTCCAGTAAATTCTATGTGCAGTTCGGCGGATATTACGGGTATCTGGTACATGCAAATTTCACCGGTCAGCGATTAGGCGAAATGGTGAAGAGAGTGCCCATTAAAGATGGTTTGCAGCTGCATGATTATGGTGTAATTGCCGGGGGTGGAATTGAAACACCAATCCGTCAGGGCCTCGGCATTATCCTGGATATCAAATATCAGTATGGCTTGAGAGACCTCAACAAGAACAACCTCATTATCGGAAATTCGAATCCGATCAAAAATAAAGGGCTGGCTCTGACGATGGGCTTTTATGTCGATGTGGACTGATTCTGTTCACCGTACGGACTGCTGAGTTCCTGTATCTACCGGTCCATCAGTTTCATCGCTTCAATCCTGAGAAAATCGAGAGCGCCTTTGGTGGGCGATGTATCGATTTCCATCTGAAGTTCGATAATCTTCTGGCTCAGATCGAGTGCCGGGCCATCCGGATTCACTTGCATGGCAGCCTTATTCACAATGTTGAGAACTCCTTCCTTGGCGTTTTTAACCAAATACCAGGCATCACCGGAGACATAAATCTGTTGCGAAAGATTATGCTCATATTCTGCCCTGACCATAGTCAGCAGATGTTGGTGAAATTCTCGGGAGGTATAATCATTATCCTGCTCCCTGACAACCAGTGAGTCAACGGTGATCCGCTCCAGAAATAGGGAGAGCCTTTCATAAGCCTGCAACCTCATCGGTAACGTTTTTTTTCGGTCCTGGAGAACGAGATCCCGGTCGCGGTCCAGAATAAATGACCGGTAATAATACTTCATCATTACAATTGCAGTAACCAGCACGACTATCGATGGAATCGTGTATTTCAGGATTTCCAGTATTGCTTGCATGAATTTCAGATTTGAAAGTGAATCAATTGATCCGGTGAATATAGGTACAAAGGTAAAAATTGTACCTTTGCCCCTTCTTTAAAAACGACTTATTATGAAAGTTGATCAGGTTTCAAATCGATTACAGGCGCTATCCGTTTCAGCAACTTTAGCCATGGCTCAAAAGAGCCGGGACTTACGGAGCCAGGGCATTGACATCATCGACTTAAGTCTGGGTGAACCGGATTTCAATACCCCGGAACACATCAAGGAAGCCGGTATTGAGGCTATCCGCCAGAATTTCACGCATTATCCTCCGGTTCCGGGTTATCTCGACCTGCGCCAGGCTATTGTGACGAAGATGAAACGCGACAGCAATCTCGATTTTACACCTGACCAGATTGTGGTTTCAAACGGAGCCAAGCAGTCCATCTGTAATGTGTTGCTGAGCATCGTGAATCCCGGGGATGAGGTTATCATTCCGGCACCGTACTGGGTTTCTTATCCGGAGATGGTTTTAATGGCTGAAGGGGTTACCGTTGCCGTTACTTCCGGCATCGAGCAGAATTTTAAAATTACCGCCAGTCAGCTGGAAGCCGCCATCACACCAAAAACCAGGGCCTTCCTGTTCAGTTCACCATCGAACCCGACCGGAGAAATTTATTCTAAAAAAGAGCTTTCGGAACTTGCCGCAGTATTGGCAAAGCATCCTCAGATCCTGATCATTTCTGATGAGATCTATGAATATATCAATTACGAAGGTAAGCACGAGTCGATCTCGCAATTTGAATCGGTAAGGGATAGGGTAGCCATTATCAATGGTGTTTCAAAAGGGTATGCCATGACCGGCTGGAGAATCGGATATGTTGCCGCACCGCTGTGGTTGGCTAAAGCTTGTCAGAAACTTCAGGGCCAATATACTTCAGCAGCAAGCTGTATCGCACAGAAAGCATCCATAGCCGGATTACTGGGAGATCAGTCGGTAGTTAAAGAAATGGTAGCCGAATTCAAGATCAGGCGCGATCTCGTAGTCAAACGTTTGTCGGCAATACCCGGTGTTCGTACTAATAATCCTCCCGGAGCATTCTATGTGTTGCCGGATGTCAGCGCCTTCTATGGTAAGTCTGATGGCAAGATGGTAATCTCGGATGAGAGTGATCTGGTTATGTACCTGCTTAATGAAGCCCATGTTGCCCTGGTTCCGGGTGGAGCATTCGGTGCCCCCGGTTGTATCCGGATATCTTATTCAACTTCGCAGGAGATACTTAACCGGGCAATTGACCGTATAGCTGAGGCATTGAGCCGTTTAAATTAGTTTTATGCTACGCAAAGCGATATTATATTGGGGTAGCATTATCGGAGGAGCTTTAATCATTTTGTCGCTGATGATTGGTGGCGCCATCCTGTACACGCGGACCTACGCACCCAGTCTGACCCAAACGGATAAAGATTCCGTGTACTTTTATGTCAGAACCGGCTCGCAATATCCTGCTGTGCTGCAGGATATGAAAAAAACACATTG
>JAQWAJ010000180.1 GCA_028707745.1 Bacteroidales bacterium
ATAAATGCACCCACGGCATACAATAACAATCCCAGGATGATCCCTTTACGATAGCCGAACTTCTTCATGAACAAACCCGCCGGAATCCCCATCAAAAAATATCCACCGTATAATGCAGCCTGAATCCATCCCGATTTTGCTTTCGTAATGCCCAGGATATCCTGAAAATGTTTATTCAGAACATCCAGTAAACTATGAGCAAATCCCCATAGAAAGAATAAACTGGTTACCAGTATGAAAGGAATAAGGTAGTTTTTACCGTCTACCTTCACTAATGAAGTTTTTTCCGAACTCATGACAGCATCAGGTGTTAATGAAAATTAATTTAGGCTTACCAAAACTAATATTTCATCCTGATTTTACAACAGCTATCAACAACCATCTTTTCCGTTACGCGTAACGCGTGACGCGTTACGTTTTTGTTCACTCGTCACTCGTCACTTCTTCTAAATCCTCGTCCCCAATATCGCCGGCACATCATCGATGGTCACATCGCCAGCTCCTCCTAAAACTGTTGCCCCATGACTACTTAGCTGTTTAACTACCTTATCGATAGCTTCGGGTCCGATGCCATATTCCGATAATTTAGTTTTCACCCCCAGGCAGCGGAAAAACTGCTCGGTGTATTTGATTGTTTCTGCAATGGCTACCTGAGGATCGTGACTGGTTATACCCCAGATGTGTTCGCCAAACTGCGCCAGTTTTTCCTGCCGTTTCACTCTCAGGAAATGCATGACTCCAGGCAATACAATAGCCAGTGACACAGCATGATCCAATCCATAAAGGGCTGTCAGTTCATGCCCGATGGTATGCGTACTCCAGTCAGAAATGACGCCCATTGAAATCGAAGTGTTCAACGCGTTGGTTGCCGCCCACATGAAGTTGGCCCGATCGTCATAATTCGGTTCCGGATCAGCATATACCTTTGATCCGGTATCTTTCAGAACCAACAGAATACTCTCGGCAAAACGGTCCTGTATTTCGGCATTTGACGGATAAGTGAGGTACTGCTCCAACACATGGATAAATGCATCTATAACTCCATTCGCGATCTGATTTTTGGGCAAAGAATAAGTCACCTCAGGATCGAGTACCGAAAATTCCGGCATCACTTTGGAGGTCCCGAATGATAATTTGTGTTTCAGCGAAGCCCGGGTGATAACAGAATTGCCGTTCATTTCACTTCCCGTGGCCGGTAATGTCAAAACAGCGCCAATGGGCAGCGCATTCTCAACCCGTACCTGTTTACTCAGGATTTCCCAGGGATCACTACCAGTATAACAGGCTGCAGCAGCAACAAATTTTGCCCCGTCGATCACGGAACCTCCACCCACAGCGAGAATAAATCCGATTTTCTTTTCCCGGATAAGATCCAATGCTGGCATCAACTGCTCATATACCGGATTTGGCTGAACTCCCGGATATTCATAGTATTCAGTATTTTTCAGTGTTTGCAATACCTGATCATATACCCCATTCTTTTTTATGCTACCGCCACCATACATGAGCAATACAGGCACTCTTGAAGGCAAATGTTTATTAATCTGAGAGATAGATCCTTTTCCAAACAGGATACGTACCGGATTATAGAATTCAAAGTTTTTCATCATAATTTGTTTTACAGATTAACACAAAATAATCGTTTTTGTTGAAATTCCGTTGCTGATTCTTCTGTATGTGACAAGTTGCCTGACACGCCGGAGAACTTGACAAACGGAGAACTTTATGACGTAGAACACGCTGCATACAGGTGCTTTCCGGGTGCTTGCTTCATTTTATTACTATTTTTAAGCCAAAATCATCATTTTCGAAATGGTTAAGAAGTGTATAATCATAACCAGTTTGGCTTTTATCGGGCTATCAGCCTCTATTTCTGGGCAGGAAAAGTTTGATGTTCTGGCAGATCCTCAGATGAATTCAGGATTTCAGATCAGCAGTCACCATGATGAGGTAATACCGAACACACTCAGCAAAAAGGAGCTTCGTGACGGCTGGAAACTTTTATGGGATGGTAAAACAACACAGGGGTGGCGCGGAGCAGATAAGCTGGCATTCCCTTCGAAAGGATGGGAAATCATTGACCATTCACTCTCAGTTGTCGCCGGAACTGGCGCCGAAAGTCAGAATGGCGGAGATATCGTTACAGAAAAAAAATACGGGAATTTTGAGCTTACGCTTGATTTCAAACTCGCCAAAGGTGCAAATAGCGGCATTAAATATTATGTGGTCGAAGGCCTGAATAACGGTAAAGGTTCCGCTATCGGCCTGGAATTTCAGTTGCTGGATGATATGAACCACCCGGATGCAAAAAATGGAGTCGGAGGCAACAGAACCGTAGGATCCCTTTATGACCTGATTCCCGCAATTGCAAATAAACCAGTAATTTCACCTGGCGAATGGAACCATGCCAGGATTGTTGCCTGCAACAATCATATTGAGCATTGGTTAAATGGCAAAAAGGTGGTGGAATATGAACGCAATACCCAGATATACCGTGCACTGGTACAAAAAAGTAAATACGCAGGATATCCTGATTTCGGCGAAGCAAAAGAAGGATTGATTCTTTTACAGGATCACGGCGATCAGGTCAGTTTCCGAAATATTAAAATCCGTGAAATCAAATAGCTAAATAACATTCAATGATGAATCTGAAAAATACAATCACCACTATTGCGCTGATATTGTGCGCATTGTCATGCAAAAAGCAATCTGATCCGGTCATCTCAATAATCCCTCAGCCGCTTAAAATCGAACAATCCACCGGCGTCTTTAAACTATCGAGGGGGATCAAAATTGAAGTTGCTGATAAATCTGCATTGACCGATCAGGTTATGTTTCTGAAAAACAGAATTCAGTCTGCCACAGGCTTAGATCCCGAGGTCGTCAATAAAGCCAGAGGCAAAAAAATCAGCCTGAGTATTGAACAAGGGTTAGAAGGAATGCTCGGTCTCGAAGGATATTCCCTGACCGTAACAAAGAAAGAAGTGAAAATTCTGGCCACTTCACCTGCCGGTATCTTTTACGGAATTCAAACATTATTTCAATTATTACCCCCTGAAATTTATTCTGATAAAGTTACTGAAGGGATTAATTGGGTCATTCCGGTTGTCAGAATCACTGACAAGCCACGGTTTGCCTGGCGCGGTTATATGCTCGACGTTTCCCGTCATTTCTTTCCGGCCTCGTATATCTATCAGGTGATGGACTATATGGCCATGCATAAATTGAATACCTTCCATTTTCATCTGGTGGATGATCAGGGTTGGAGAATTGAAATCAAGAAATACCCGAGACTCACTGAGATTGGGGCCTGGAGGGTCAATCGCGAAGACCAGCATTGGAATAAGCGCGAGCCTCAAAAACCCGGTGAAAAGGCTGATTACGGCGGATTTTACACGCAGGATGAAATCCGGCAGTTCGTTTCTCATGCTGCTAAGCGAAACATCGTGATCGTTCCTGAAATTGAAATGCCGGCTCATGCCACCGCTCCGCTGGCCGCTTATCCGGAATATTCGTGCACAGGTGATTCACTGACCGTTCTCCCAGGCGGAATCTGGCCCTGCACAAATTTGTACTGCGCGGGAAAAGAGGAAACATTCACCTTTCTCGAGGATGTACTAACTGAAGTGATTGAATTATTTCCATCAAAATACATCCATATTGGCGGAGACGAAGCAGATAAATCACACTGGATCAAATGCAAAGCTTGCCAAAAAAGAATTAAAGACGAAAAACTGAAAGATGAGAAGGAATTGCAGAGCTACTTTGTCCAACGGATTGAAAAATTTGTGAATGCCCGGGGACGGCAGATAATCGGATGGGATGAAATCCTTGAAGGTGGACTGGCTCAGAATGCGGCTGTGATGTCGTGGCGTGGAACTGAAGGAGGTATTGCTTCAGCAAAATCAGGTCATCCGGTTGTTATGACACCAACAGCCTATTGCTATATCGATTATTATCAAGCTAAACCAGAAACTCAGCCTCTTGCCATCGGAGGATATCTGCCTCTTGAAAAAGTGTACTCCTTTGATCCGGTCCCTGCCGGTTTGTCTGAAGAGGAAGCAAAAATGGTGCTGGGTGCACAGGCTAATCTCTGGACGGAGTATATTGCTGATCCTGCACATGCCAACTACATGACCTATCCCCGTTTAACAGCCATGTCAGAGGTTTGCTGGATCTCCCCCGTCAACAAAAACTTTGAAGATTTCTCCACCCGTCTGGTTCAACAATTTAAGCGGTACGATGTTATGGGTATTAAATATGCCGTTGTAACCAAAGACCAATTGAAATAATCAGTCAAACAACAGAACAGCATGAAAAACCTAACCTTCATTTTGACTTTCCTGTTGCTAAGCTTATCGTCGCAGGCACAGCATGAATACAGTAAAAAATACTATTCCCCTACTGATCCGTTGGTTATTCAAAAGCTCGAGGATTGGCAGGATCTGAAATTTGGGCTTTTAATGCATTGGGGGCCATACAGCCAATGGGGTGTCGTTGAATCATGGTCAATCTGTTCAGAAGATGAAGGCTGGTGTAAGCGGCCAGAGGAAGATTACACCGGTTATAAAAAGAATTACGAAGGATTGCAATTCACCTTCAATCCCACTCAGTTTGATCCGTCGAAATGGGCAAAAGCAGCCGCCGGAGCCGGAATGAAATATGTGGTTTTCACCACCAAACATCACGATGGTTTCTGCATGTTTGATACGAAATATACCGATTACAAAATCACCGATCCCAAAACACCTTTCAGCAAAAATCCCAAAGCCAATATTGCCAAAGAGGTTTTCAATGCCTTCAGGGCTGAAGGATTATGGGCCGGCGCCTATTTCAGCAAGCCCGACTGGCATTGTCCGTATTACTGGTGGCCGAATTTTGCCACACCTGACCGCAACGTAAACTACAATGTCACCCGATACCCCAAACGCTGGGAGGATTTTGTTCAATACACCCATAAGCAGATCATGGAACTTATGTCAGATTATGGTAAAATCGATATCCTCTGGCTCG
>JAQWAJ010000181.1 GCA_028707745.1 Bacteroidales bacterium
AGCCTGACGGTTCCGGCTCCAAACGGCATGCAGATACCTTTCGAGCAGATCGCCGATATAGCCATAAAATCGGGCCCTGCACAGGTTTCCCGTGAAAATACCAAGCGGCGTATCACCATCGGATTCAATGTCCGTAACCGGGATGTGAAAAGTGTGATCGGTGAGGTTTCGCAAAAAATCGATACCAAAATTGAAATGCCGACCGGATATTACGTATCGTACGGCGGTCAGTTCCAGAATCTCGAGGCTGCACAGAAACGTCTGTCCATCGCCGTGCCGATTGCCCTGCTGATGATATTCATTCTGCTGTACTTTACTTTCCATTCGGTGTCACAGTCATTGCTGATCTTTACCGCGGTTCCGATGTCGGCCATCGGAGGGATTTTTGCCCTCTGGATCAGGGGCATGAACTTCTCCATATCAGCCGGCGTGGGGTTCATAGCCTTGTTCGGCGTGGCGGTGCTGAACGGAATAGTACTGATAGCGGAGTTTAACCGGCTGGAGAAGGAGGGATTCACCGATATCCGGGAGCGTGTAATCAAGGGATTGCACACCAGACTGCGGCCCGTAATTGTCACTGCTGCGGTTGCGTCACTCGGATTTCTGCCCATGGCATTGTCCACCTCCGCCGGAGCGGAAGTGCAGAAACCACTGGCGACGGTCGTCATCGGGGGACTGATCACGGCAACTCTTCTTACACTGGTTGTACTGCCGATATTTTATATCTTTTTTACATCGGGTAAGAAAAGAAAAAGCCTGGTCGTAGGATCCGTCGAAAAGGTGGCAATTGTGGCTATACTGCTGGGCTCCGCCTCTTTGCTAACCCATGTTCAGGCGCAGCAAGTGAAAGAAATAACCCTCCCTGAAGCTATTCAAACCGCCCTCCGGAACAACCTGGCGATAAAATCGGCCTCTTACTCAGTCGATAGGCAGAAAGCCCTGAAAGGAGCCGCGGTGGATATTCCGAAAACGGCCATTGACGGTCAATACGGGCAGTTTAATTCATACACCAACGACAATAGCTTTTCGGTTTCGCAGACGATCGCTTTTCCAACAGTTTATATCCATCAGGGCCAATTGGCCAGAGAGAGCATCAAAAGCAGTGAACTGCAGCTGAAAGTATCGCAGCTTGAGATTGCCACCCAGGTCAAGCAGGCTTACTGGCAATATCTGTATCTGATCGGAAAACAGCATTTGCTGGCTTATCAGGATAGCATTTATACACGGTTTTTAACTGCCGCCGAGCTGCGGGCAAAATCCGGGGAGACCAACAAACTCGAGATGATTACGGCCCGCTCGCAGAGCCTGGAGATCAGGAATCAGCTGTTGCAGATTCATTCAGATATCTCCATTTGCTCACGGAAGCTGATGTTGCTGGTTAACTCGGATTTACCTCTGATGCCGGTGGAGACTGATTTGCAACGGAAAGAAATACAGTTGATTGAAGATAGTTCGGCTATCCGTGAAAATCCTTCGCTGGCCTATATGATGCAGCAAATCGAAATTGCCGGTAAAGAGAAAAACATCGCGCAAAGTCAGTTGCTTCCGGATATCAGTCTGGGATATTTCAACCAATCGATCATCGGTACCCAGGAGGTTAATGGTGTTCCCAGGGAATTTGATCAGGGATACCGGTTTACCGGAGTCCAGGCCGGCATTGCCATTCCGATATGGGCAAAGCCTTTTGCTGCAAAGATAAAGGCTGCCAAAATCAGCGAAACCATGGCCCGAAATGAGGCAGCATACTATCAGCGCTCGCTTGCCGGTGATTATCAGTCATTGCTCGACGAGTACCGGAAAAACCTCACCAGTGTGGAGTATTATGATAATCAGGCCGTTCCGGAGGCTGATGTCATTATCGAACAGGCCAATCTGAGTTATAAAGCAGGTGCGCTTGATTATCTTGATTATGTACTGACGCTCGACAGGGCATTGAAAATCAGGCAAAACGCGCTGGATGCGGTAAATAATTATAATCAGACTGTTATTTCGATCGAGTATTTAATGGGTAAAGTGTTTTAATTCTCAAAAGTCATGAAACGAATCAATTTTAGAAAAATAGAGTTATTAGCCATGATGGCGCTTCTGATTTCTGCCTGTTCAGGCGGACCCAAACCCGTGGCAACAACCGAAGCGGAAGAAGTGTTGGCCGAGGATATAGTGGAGCTGCGCGACGATCAGATCAAACTGGCAAAGGTGGAGCTGGGTGTGCTGGAAATGAAAACACTGGGCAACTCTTTGAAAGTGAACGGGGTAGTGGCAGTGGCTCCACAAAATCTGGCAACCGTATGTATGCCGCTGGGCGGTTTTATCAAGAGCACCAATCTGATGCCGGGTAGCGCCGTGAGCAAGGGGCAAACTCTGGCAGTGGTTGAAAATCAGGATTTTGTTGATATACAGCAAAACTATCTCGAAGCCAAGAACAAGCTCGTGTATGCCGAAGCTGAGTACAAGCGCCATACCGCATTGTTTAAGGATGATGTATATTCTGAAAAAAATGTAGAACAGGTAACGGTTGACTATAAGAACCTCAAAGCACAGGTGAAATCACTGGAGCAGAAATTAACCATGATCGGCATCAATCCGGATCGGCTCAGTGAGGACAATATCCGGAATACCATTAATCTTGTTTCTCCGATCAGGGGATATGTGAAAAATATCAATATCAACATTGGGAAATATGTATCACCCACCGATGTGCTTTTCGAGATTGTGAACAACGACCATTTGCTGCTCGAACTGACCCTGTTTGAAAAGGATGCCGACAAAGCCATCGCAGGCCAGAAAATCGGATTTTTCATCAACAACGAGAAAGAAGAGCATGAAGCCATTATTAGCCAGACCGGACGATCGGTTGACGATAACAAAACCTACCGGGTATATGCTACGGTGACCAGTACCTGTAAAAACATCATTCCCGGAATGTATGTGAATGCTTATATCTCCCAATCCGACAGCCTGGTACCGGCATTGCCGTCAGGGGCCATTGTCAGCTTCGACAATAAAGATTACATCTTTGTGTACGAAAGGGAAAAGGAAGAGGACGGGAAACCGTTTACCGAATACCGGATGATCGAGGTGAAGAAGGGCGCATCCGGGGAAGGATACACCGAAGTTATTCTTCCGGAGGGTTTCGATATACATTCGGCAAAAATTGTCGTTAACGGCGCCTATAATCTGTTGTCGGCGAAGAAGAATGCCGGCGAAATGGCCTGCTAGGAGGGCGAAGGGCGAAGGGCAAAGGGCGTAGGGTGCGAACGTACGGGGCGAGCCGCGCTCGCCCCGATACCTGAAACCGTTACGCGTCACCCGTCACGCGTAACGGTTTCTCGTTTTTCATTATATTTGCCGGCATGGAAACTACTATACCCGAAAATGGCTTTCTGTGGGCTGGATTCATCGTTTTTGTGATTCTGATGCTCCTGCTCGACCTGATTGTGTTTAACCGGAAGACCCACGAAATCAAGATGAAAGAAGCATTGCTTCTGAGTCTGTTCTGGATCTGCCTGGCCATAGCTTTCAACATCGGCGTGTGGAAGTTTCTCGGGCACCAGAAGGCGCTGGAATTCCTTACGGCGTATCTGATAGAGGAGTCGCTGAGTATCGACAACCTGTTCGTCTTTATCATGATTTTCGCCTATTTTCAGGTTAACCCGAAATATCAGCACAAAATCCTGTTCTGGGGCATCATTGGCGCCATGATTTTGCGAGCGATCTTCATCATTACCGGGGTGGCTCTCCTGAACAAATTTCACTGGGTTATCTACATTTTCGGTGGCTTCCTGATTCTCACCGGAATCAAAATGGCATTCGACCAGGATAACAAAATCGAGCCCGACAAGAACCCGATAATCAGACTGGTGAAGAGAATGTTCCCGGTTACTACCGATCACCGATTGGGCCACTTTTTTGTGAAAATCGACGGCAAACAGTATGTGACCATATTGTTTATCACGCTGATTATGATCGAGTTTACCGACCTGGTTTTTGCAGTAGATTCCATTCCTGCTGTGCTGGCCATATCCAATGACCCCTTCATCGTTTACACCTCAAACGTCTTTGCCATTCTGGGTTTGCGATCGCTCTTCTTTGCACTCTCCTCCATTATCAGCTATTTCCGCTTCCTGAAATACGGATTATCGGCCATTTTAACTTTTGTTGGTGTAAAGATGTGTATATCAGGAATATATGAAATGCCTATTCTGATATCACTCGGAGTACTGGTGGGAATACTAACCCTGTCCATTTTACTATCTGTCATGATTCCTGCGAAGAAAAAGGAGGATGAAGCAGCCCTCCCGCCAAAAGCGGAATGAGCTGGACGTTAGTCGATATCCAGATAAGGTTTCAGATATTTTCCGGTATATGAATGGCTGATTTTAACCAATTCTTCAGGCAACCCCTGAAAAATCAGCTCTCCTCCGTTTTTACCGCCCTCAGGCCCCATATCGATAATCCAATCGGCATATTTGATGATATCCAGATTGTGTTCGATAATGACGACCGTATTGTTTTTCATCACCAGGGATTTTACAATCCGATAAAAGTTTTCGATGTCCGACATGTGCAGTCCGGTTGTGGGCTCATCCATGATATAAATATTGCTTTCATGGTTAAGCTCAGTGGCAATCTTTAACCGTTGCGATTCGCCTCCCGAAAGGGTGCTGAGTGATTGTCCGAGTTTTAGATATCCCAGTCCTACCGCCTGCAGAACTTTCAGGTGCTTCTGTATTTTCTGGACCTTGAAAAAATCAAATGCCTGATTAATGGTCATATCGAGCACATCTGCAATGCTTTTCGATTGATATTTCAGCTCCAATACATCAGTATGATAGCGCTTGCCTTCACATTCATCGCATACCGTTTTCACCGAATCCAAAAAGTGGAGCTCAAAAGTCAAAACCCCTTGTCCGTTGCATTTGTTGCAGGCTCCTTTTGAATTGAAGCTGAAAAGTGAAGCATCCGATTTTGTGGCCAGGGCAAACTCCTTGCGGATCAGA
>JAQWAJ010000182.1 GCA_028707745.1 Bacteroidales bacterium
CTTTTCGTAAAAAACGTTGATCTCCTCAAACGATTGAACCAATCTGTCGTCAGACGTAGGTTTTAACTCCGTCGGTTTCATATATGCAAATATCGGATCGTTGAAAATATCCTGTAGCTCTTTGTCAATATCCATCATGCTTACCTGTTTTTATCCAATAACTTTTGTTTCTCTTTACGAAGCATTGCCAAAGCTTGCGCCAACCGTTTGTTGAACGGATTGGGATCAGTCAGTTCGGGCTCGGCTCCATGATGATCATTCATGTATTGTGGAAGATAATTCCGATATAGAGTAACGGCTTCTTCCAACAGCATATCGATTTTACTTTCTTCGATCACGTTCTGAACTACTTTCAGCACGGGGGCTGTCACCGATTTGGATAGAATTTCGTATCCCCGCTGAAACGGATTGATGGTGTCGATCAGATTAATACTCAAATTATCGATATTGATAAACCTCCGGCCAATCACCATAAAGGTGTTACCAGCACTCTGTTCCAAATTTGCACCTTTGGTAACGGCATCGAGCACCAGATGCTGACGAACTTCCTCTACCTCATCGGGTGAGAGTTCCGGATATTTTTCCTGAATGATTTTCGGAATCAGCACCTGGTTAATAACTTCGGGTGCAATGCCGCCACCCATGGAGCGAACAATCATGTCGTCCTGTAATATGATGGCTTTCAGGTCAGTTAAATCGCCTGTTACAATTTCTTGGGTCCGTTCGGTCGAAATGGGTTTTAATCCTTCTACATAAATGCCGGGAGTATCCTGGTTATCAGACTCTTCGTCTTTTTTTGTTTTAAAGTTCCACGAAGGCGCCATCACCTGTTCCATGAGCAGCGAAACGGTAATCGCTTTCAGCATATCGTTGACGGCGGTTTCCACTTTTTGCTGAACCGCATCGGGACAAGCAATCAGGTTGGTGAACTGAGCGTGAGATTTCCCCTCGCAATCACGGGTGCAGCGGCCAATAATCTGAACTACCTCAGTCAGGCTTCCCCGCACGCCGATGGTCAGACAATGTTCGCACCATTGCCAGTCGAAACCCTCTTTGGCTGTACCGAGCGCAATGATGATATCCACTGCATCGCGACTGTTCATGCGTTGAAGAAAAGCCTGCAACTGCATGCGTTCGCGTGGATCATCTTCAACCAAATCTGCAATTTTCAAAGTGCGGTTGTCGGGCGTACAAACGGTATAGATGCGGGTTTCGTAGTCAATATGGATGGTCTCTCCGATCCGGTCAATGATCTGTTTTACTTCATCGTATTTATCGCCGGTTGAAGCCCGGGAATTGACTGAAGGAATATGGATGATGGTTTTCTTTTCGGGATCCAGTACCTCCATGATCGCGGTGAGGTATGATCCCTGATAAAAATGGTAGCCGATGCCCAGACTTTTCAGGTACCGGTATCCATTGAGCTGTTCATAATAATTGTAGGTCACCGGATAAAAACGGTTTTCGTCATCGGACCTGAGTACCGGCACACCATCGCCGCGGAAATAGGATCCTGTCATGGCAATAATATGCGCATTGGTCTGTGTCATCACCCGGTGTACGATATCACCCAGTCCGCTGTTGGCATCGGCAGATACGTGGTGAAATTCATCAATGGCCAGTAAACAATCGTTGAAGGCTTCGTTGCCTAATTCTTTGGCTGCATACCGCAATGTAGCATGTGTGCAAACAAGAATATCGGCCTGTGTATTGGTTGTGAACTCAACAAAACGTTTCACTTTACTCTGCTCGTTTTCAGCATCGCAGAGGTTGAAATATCTGGCTACCCGCCAATCCGTAAAGAAGCCATATTTTGCCAGGTCGGTATTGGCAAAAGAGCGTCCGATTGTTTTCTCGGGGACCGCAACAATGACTTTACGGATACTCTGATAGTGTATTTTATCCAGCGCCAGAAACATGAGCGCACGGCTTTTTCCGGAAGCCGGCGGGGCCTTCAGCAAAATATATTGTTTGTTCCGGGCTTCATAAGCCTTAGCCTGCATCGGACGCATACCCAGCTCGTTGGTGTTGGTTGCCTTGCCTGTTTGTGCGTAGGTTATGTTGACGATATTTTCCACCATTATTTCCTTCGTTTAAGTTTCTGTTCCAGCTCTTTTAGTTCTTCCAGATCCTGTTCATCGGCCAATTGAGCTTCTTCTTGTTTACGACGTATGTTGAACTCGTTATACATTTTCTCCACTATGTCTTCCATCTGTTGATTCCCGATGGTGCCCTTTGTGGCAAGCAGGATTAACCCATTAGATAAAAGAATGTTATCTGCATTTTTTCGCCAAAAGTCCATTGTCAGATCCTGCCGGTTTTTGGCACGGAATTCTGCGGTTTCCAGAAAGATAACTACCAGGCGGTTCAAACTGTCAAGCTCATCTTCAGTCAGATAGTTTTTTGCAATAGTGATGTCCTGTTTCCGCACAATTGAGCCTTTCCAGGAAGTCAACCCCATATTGGGGCTGTCGGGCTTTGCGCGATCAACAATGATTTCGGCTGCTGTATGCCCCGTAATGGCAAAGAGTAATTTGTTTTGAGTCTCGGCATAGAACATCTGAGTAGCCTTATCGGTTTTGTCATAATCACTGCTCAGCGCGAACAGGTCCCTTACTTTTTGATAGAACCGCTTTTCCGAAGCACGTATATCACGTATGCGGGCTAACAGCTCATCAAAATAATCGGGAAGCGAATGGGGATTCTTCAATCGCTCATCGTCCATCACAAAACCTTTTGTGAGAAATTCGGTCAGGTTGCGGTTTGCCCATTGGCGAAACTGCGTACCTCTGGTCGACCGTACCCTGAATCCGATGGCCATGATCATTTCCAATGAATAAAAAGAAACGGAGTATTTCTTGCCATCGGCGGCAGTTGTAAAGTAATTCTTTACAACTGAATTAACATCCAACTCGTTATCTTTCAATATAGAAGCTATATGCTGACCTATATTTTGCTTTGAGGTGGCAAAAAGTTCTGCCAGTTGTTGCTGGTTGAGCCATACTGAATCGTCACGCACCATCAGCGCAACACGGCTGGTTCCATCGGGCGAATTGTATAGTATGATTTTTTGCTCATTCATATTGATATCTTATTCCTTTGTCATTTTCTCATACAACGCAAACAGGTGCTCCAGCCGCTCTTCGTCGGAGTGAAAGGGGATAGCCCGGTAACAGCTTTCCACCACGCGGTCTAAAAGGGTATGTGCTTCGCGTAGATCGGCGGGCATGTGGGCGGGATCGTACATCTGAGCCAGAGTTTTCTCGGTGTGCTGCTCCCTGGCCATCAACACCGCTTCGGCAGCCCGCCCAATCTCCGCCCTTTTGGCTTCGGCGATTTTGGGGAAAGGGAAGGTGTTGTAACAGAGCGTGGCTGAATAACGGTAATCTGTTTTCAGCCTGCCACCCACCGCTTTTACCCAGGCCATGTGCATTTTGGAAGTAAGGATACCGAAAAGCCAGAGTTGGGCATCGTAAATGGCGAAATTCGGAGCTATTATTACCTCGTCTTTCCCCAAAAGGCCCATAGGAATGTATTCTCTGCTTTCAGAAGATACACTTCGTACGATAATCGATTCTGTTTCTTTATATCTTATTTCTCCAAAACGATATGGGTAATGTGCTAATTTATTTGTCGCTTCTCGTTTACTTTCATGTCGAGATCTTTCACAAGCATCGATTCTTTCCTTAATAGGAGGAATTGAATATGCTAATTCTTTATCCTCGTCATTAATCCATAAACAATATTTTAATTCTCCACGAATAAATTCCAACGAACCATATATCTTCTTTATCAATTTCTTAGCCTCATTATTCAATTCAATCAGCTCTTCAAATTCAGAAGGAGATAATAACAAGGCACCTCCGTCATTTGCCATAGAACCAAAATCCATTACAGGTAAATTAGATATGGAGGTCGATTTCTTTTCAACAATAATATTAGAAGAATCAAGCAGATAGGCATTAATGTTTTTCACCAGTTTCATTGAGCTTTCGGCAAGCAGGTGTTTTGGTAAATTGTTAGATATTGTACGTAACCCAATAATTGAAATTGTTACACCAGCATTGTCTTTAGCATTATTCGACCATCTAAAAGAAGGATAGGCAAAATAAATCTCGATATTTTGATGGAAAACATAATTCCACAGTAAGCCAACCTGCTCACCTTGACAGATAGAATTTGTGGTCACAAAAGCAAACCGAGAAACCGAATTTTCAATATACTTAGTAGCTAGATAAAACCAACAACCAATATAATCAAGGTTATTAAAAGCAATATCATCACTTAATAAAAGCGCCATATCTGCTTTTTGATCATCACTTTGTAACCTTGCACCTCGATACGGCGGATTACCCATTATAAATACCTCATCCTCAGGGTTATGTGGGCAAACGGTATTCCAGTCGATCCGGCAGGCATTGCCATGAACGATATGTCCGCCGATGCGAAGGGGCAGGGGGTCAACATGGGTCTGGAACCGGTTTTCGAACCGTTTGTTCATCTGGTGTTCGGCCAGCCAGAGCGACAGGGTGGCGGTTTCGTGTGCAAATTCGTCAATTTCGATACCATAAAATTGCGTGAGTGAAACATTCGAAAACGGGATCTCTTTCAGCCCATGGTTGAGGCTTTCGATTTGTTCCCAGATCAGCATCTCGAGCTTCCGGAGTTCCTTGTAGGTGATAATTAAAAAGTTACCGCTTCCGCAAGCCGGGTCTAAGAATTTGATATGGGAGATACGGTTCAGCAATTTGCGCAAACGTTTTTCGTTAGTGCGTCCGTCGGCAAATTCCGTATAGAGATCATCCAGGAAAAGCGGCTGAATGAGCTTCATTATGTTGGTCACCGAAGTGTAGTGTGAACCCAGCGAGCTCCGAAGCTCAGGTGAGATAACTGCCTGTATCATACTGCCGAAAATGTCGGGGTTGATTTCGGCCCAGTTCAGGTCGCCACATTCGAGCAGCAGGCGGCGGGCTT
>JAQWAJ010000183.1 GCA_028707745.1 Bacteroidales bacterium
TGGCTGCCGGCCATTATTTCGGGATTTTCGTTTCCGATGCTGGTGAACAGCAACAACAATTATGTGAAATTTGAAGCTACGGAGCAAATCCTGTCGTTCACGGTTGTATCCAACAAGGACGAGGTTATTCTGACCAAAGAGCTGAAAAGAAGATAACTGTTTTCTTGACCCATGAAGCATTGGCTAATATTCATATTAGTGATCCTGACCCTGTTGCCATGGGCAGCCGGACATCCTCAATGCGTGGGGAAGCCATTTGTAATTAATTATGATAAAAGAACTTATGGCGGTGACAATCAGAATTGGTCAGTAGCGGTAGGATCGAACGGATGCACTTACTTCGGTAATGATAAGGGGCTTCTGGAATTTGATGGTTCGAACTGGAACCTGTTTGCAATGCCCGACGACGGAATTGTTCGTTCGGTAACCCTTGGGGATGATGGAAATATATATGTGGGATCTTATCAGGAATTCGGTTACTGGAGTCGTGATAAATGTGGGATGCTGGCTTACACTTCACTGAGTAAAAAATTTCTCTCCCCCAATGCGCTGCACAATGATGAAATCTGGAGAATCATTGTCCATAATGGCAAAATCTATTTTCAATCCTTCTCGAATATTTTCGTTTACGATGGTCAGAAAATCTCTGTTCTGAATCCCAGTTCATCAATGGTTTTGTTAATGAAAGCCAATGGCCGGTTATTCATACACCTGGTTGGCAAAGGATTGTATGAAATTATTGATGATACATTCAGGATAATCCCCGGATCCGGGATATTTGCGCATGATGAAATCAAAGTGCTGCTGCCATATGAAGGGAATCGGTTTCTGGTAGGGGTTTCCGGAAAGGGAATGTTTATTTTCGACGGGTTATCCTTTTCTGCCTGGGGCTCACCGGTGAACACACTTCTTAAATCATCGGAACTGAACAATGGAATTTCCGGAAATAATCATCTTGTTATCGGAACTATTGGTAACGGACTCTTTATTCTTGATAATCAGGGAAATATGCAGGAGCATCTGAACTCCGGCAACTTCCTGCAAAACAATACCATTCTTTCCATGACTTTTGACCAGGCTGGTAATATATGGGCTGGACTTGACAGCGGTATTGATATGATCAACCTGCATTCCGGAATGGATTTTTATGTAGATCCAACCGGCACAATGGGATCGGTTTACTCCGCTGTTCTGGACGGAGCGGATTTACTCGTAGGCACCAATCAGGGTCTGTACAGATATCATTTTTTGCCGGGTGAAGGATATGTCAATCCCCTGGCAATAGCAGGGCTGAACGGGCAGGTTTGGGATCTGAAAAACTTTGATGGAGAGATACTTTGCGGTCATACCAGTGGAACCTATAAAATCGTTGGCAATCAGGCGGTAAAGATATCTGAAATCACTGGTGGATTCGAAATCAAGAAGATACGTGACCGAAACCGGGATTTTTTGTTGCAAAGTACTTACAGTGCCTTCACAGTTTATCATTCTGTAAAAGACAAATGGCAGCTTTTATATACCGTTCAGGGATTTTATGAGCCAATCAGTAATTATGAATATGATCATCTCGGAAATTTATGGTGTGCCCATGCAACAAGAGGGGTTTTCCGCATCAGGTTAAAGCCTGACCTGACTGCGGTGGATATCAGTGAAGCATACGGAAAGGAAAGAGGTTTGGCTTCCGATATTCATGTTAAAGTGGCTAAAGTTGAAAACAGGATACTGTTTCCGACCGGTTCGGGTATATATACCTGGGACGACCTGAATGATACGGTTGTTCTTTACAACCAACTGAATGAAAAGATCGGTGATTTCGCCAATGCCGGACATGTCTTTCATGCCAGGGAGAATTTCTACTGGTTCATCAGAGGTAACGATATTGCCCTGTTTAAAATTGCCGGTCTTAAGGTAGAGCCCGTCTTTCGGTATAATTTTTCCATGCAGGGACTTTACCTGAACAGCAGGTACCCGAAAATCATCAGCCTTAAAGAGGGGTTGCACCTGATTTGTCTCGATAATGGATTTGCGTTGTTCGATGAAACCGGGTTGAGGGTGCTTGAACCTGCAGCTCCCGTTTATATCAGGAAAGTCAAGGCATTCAACCGCGCGGGGAAAGCGATGGTTCTTCAACTGGATTCACTGCAAAAATCGGTTCGGATTCCCAATTCATACGGCAGCGTGACATTCGACTTTTCTGCAGCAACCGGCTATCGCCATCCCTCCTACCGAACCTGGCTCGAAGGTTTGGACCATTCATGGGGGCCGTGGACCAATCAATCCTCAATAACTTTTAACCGGCTGCCGGCAGGGGAATACCGCATGAATGCCATTGCAATGAATATCAACGGATTGCCAGGCGATTTGTGCAGCTATTCATTTATCATACGGCCTCCATGGTTCGCTTCCTTACCATCTATCCTGGTATATTTCATCCTGGTCATTGGAACCATTATCCTGTTGAGAATATCGTTTATTAAACGGCTGAAGCTCCATAAAAAAAAGATCGAGGAGGAGGAGATTGAAAAACGCCGGCTTGAAATGGTCAAATCTGAACAAGAGGTTATCCGCCTGAGAAATGAGAATCTCGAATCAGAGGTGAATTTCAAAAACATCCAGCTGGCTGATTTCACGATGAGCATTATCAAACGCAACGAACAACTGATCAGGATCCGTGATGAATTCTTGCACCAGGCTGGAGATAAGAATAGTGGTTATTCGAAAGCTTTCCAGGAAAGAATTATCCGCCTGTTCGACAAACAGCTTTCTTCGGAGGATGACTGGAAAACTTTTGAAACCCATTTTGATCAGGCACACCAGGATTTTATCAACAGGCTTAAAATTGCATTTCCGGATCTGACTCAGAGTGACCTTAAACTCTGTGCCTACCTCCGGCTTAATATCTCTTCGAAAGAAATTGCACATCTGTTGAATATTTCATTACGAGGGGTTGAAGTCAGACGATATCGTTTACGTAAACGATTGAATATGAGTACAGAAGAAAACCTGTATGAATTTCTTTTAAGATTCTGACGTACCATTGTAGTAGCGGTGTGAAACAACAGTCAGATCTGACGTAGCGATGTGAAATCGGTTTGTTATGAAAGGATTAGCATCCTTCATAAATTTGACTTGAGCTAAGCCAATTTTTACCCATTAACTGTAATTCTATATGCGAATGGTGTCCCCTGTTAAACCTATCTTGTTTTTGGTTGGCGTATTATTGTCCGCAAGTGCCATTGCAGCAGTTACTGTGAAGCCCTTCGACGGTGACAAAAAGGCCTTTACCCGGGATTTAAAACAGAGGACTTTCAATTTTTTCTGGGACCGGATTGATGCCAACACCTGGCAGACCGATGACCGCTTTCCAACAAAGCAGTTTACAAGCATTGCTGCCACCGGATTCGGTTTGACATCCTATATTATAGGTATCCATAACGGCTTTATATCCAGAGAAGACGGAGCCAGCAGGGTTTTAAAGACACTGGAGTGGATGTGGCAATCGCCACAAGGTAGTCAGGCCTCAGGGGTATCCGGATATAAGGGCTTTTACTATCATTTCCTCAATTATGATAGTGGAACGCGATTCAAGACCAATGAACTTTCAACCATCGACACCGGTTTGCTGATGGCGGGAGTTCTTACCTGCCAGTCGTGGTTTACCCGCGACAACAGCACTGAAAGAAGAATACGCGAGCTGGCTGATTCCCTGTACCTGAGGGTGCAATGGGACTGGGCCATGAACGGTCAATCGGTTATGTCGATGGGATGGACTCCTGAAAAAGGATTTATTCCTTCAAACTGGACCGGATACAATGAAGCCATGATCTTGCTGATCATGGCGGTTGGTTCACCTTCTCATCCGATTCCTGCTGCGGCCTGGGCCAAGTGGTGCACCACCTATCAATGGGCTGAATTTTACGGATATGAATATGTTAATTTCAGCCCGCTGTTTGGTCATCAATATTCCCAGATGTATATTGATTTTAAGGGTATTCAGGATGAATATATGAAAGCGCGGGGAATTGATTACTTTGAAAACTCCCGCAGGGCTACCCTTTCAAATCGGGCCTACTGTTCGGCCAATCCTCTTGGCTTCGTAGATTACTCCTCCTTGATTTGGGGGTTAACAGCCTCTGATGGTCCTGCCAGCGAAAACCGGGTAATCGGAGGCAGGCAGATCAACTTTGCCACCTATAGTGCAAAAGGATGCAGTGCGTTATATATCAATGATGACGGCACGATCGCCCCAACTGCTGCCGGAGGTTCAATACCTTTTGAACCGGAAATCTGTATCAACTCTTTATACTACATGAAACAGAAATACGGAGACCAGCTCTATCAGAAATATGGATTTAAAGATGCCTTTAATCCTACCTACACCTTTAATCAGCAATCACCCGATGGTTGGTTCGATATTGATTATCTCGGCATTGACCAGGGACCGATATTGATACAGCTGGAGAACTATGAAACGGGATTAATCTGGAACACTCTGAAAAGAAATCCCTATATAATTGACGGGTTGCGCAAGGCCGGCTTTACCGGCGGCTGGCTTGATCAACCCGGGACCAGACCATAACCTCTGAATAATAATCTACTTATGGACATGTGCAAACCTAAAACCATTATCCTTCTTATCCTGATGCTTTCCGGAAGCTCTCTTCTGTTTGCTCAGAACAGAATAATTACCGGAAAGGTTACCGGATCAGATACCGGCGAAACCCTGCCTGCTGCATCGGTGAAAATTTCCGGTACAAACCGCGGTGCAGTCACTGATATGGATGGAAATTACCGGATCGAAGTTATCCCCGGAGATGTTAGTTTGAAGTTTTCATACATGGGATATGATGCCCGGGAGATCGAAATTGGAAACCAGACGGTGATCAATGTAGCGTTGCATACCACCAGTAACCTGATCGGCGATGTTGTTGTCAATGGGTATGGCGGGGTCAGAAAAAGCGACCTTAC
>JAQWAJ010000184.1 GCA_028707745.1 Bacteroidales bacterium
CGATCAGGAGTACAAAGCTTTTAGTGTTGTTGGTAGTTTCGGCGTTCCGATGGCGTTAATGAAAACTTATCTTTCCATGAAACCAGAAGAAAGGGACAAAGCAGAGAACATCGTTGGCATCCCTTCAGACTCCACCGACAATCAGCTCCGGTACTGGGTAGGGTATTCCCGTCAGGTTAATCCTAAGCTAGTGATAGCCATTAAAGCTGACCAGACTACTCCATATCCGGTTGTTAAAAAGGTATTTGGAACTCTTCAGGAATTAAAGGAAAACCGGTTTAACCTGATTACCGCTCTTGAAGAGAATCCCATCAAATAAAATAATTAAAATACTATGGCTGAAGTAAATACGGACAGTGGTAGCAGTAAAAAGCATGGTAAGAAGAAGCGGAAAAAACTATCAACGCGGGTCGATTTAACCCCGATGGTTGACTTGGGTTTTCTGCTGATTACTTTCTTCATGCTGGCTACTTCGCTGATCAAGCCCCAGACAATGGAGATCAGCATGCCCTCCAAAGATAAGGTCCCGGAAGAGGAACAGACAAAGGTTAAAGCATCCAAGGCTATTACCATAATTCTGGCCAAGAGTGATAGTATATACTATTACTTAGGCGGCCCTGAAGATGGTAAGGATCCGGAGGTTTTGACTTCAAACTATTCCGGGAACGGCATTCGCCAGGTTCTTCTTAACAAAAACGCCGGAGCGATCAAACAGCTCAACGAGTTAAAAGCTAAGAAAGCTAAGAACCTTGTCAGCGAGGAAGACTACAAGAAAGAGGTAATAAAGATCAAGGGTGGTGACGCCGGGACTGTTGTCGTGATCAAGGCAACCGAAGACGCAACTTACAAAAACATGGTTGACATCCTTGATGAGATGAACATATGCAACATTGGTATGTATGCGATCGTTGACATCAACGACTACGACATGGGATTAATTAAAAACCATAAATAGAACAGCTATGAGTAAAGGAATCAATATATTTTCGACCGAGTGGCTGAATATGGTTTTTGAGGGTAAAAACAAGGATTACGGAGCCTATCAGTTAAGATCGAAATCAGAAAAACGGCACCGGGTTTCCATGTACATTGCCTTCTCGGCATTTACCCTGGCGGTTTGTGCCCCAATGCTTGTTAAAGCTATTCTTCCGGAAAAAGGTAAGGAGCGGAACCTTGAGGTGACCACACTGGTTGACCTGAATATACCGGAGCAACCGAAAGAAGATGAAATCAAGGAAGTTTACGTACCACCGCCACCAGTAAGGTCGGAGCTTAAATTTACGGCGCCGGTTATCAAACCTGATGAAGAGGTGCCCATTGAAGAAGAGATGAAGACTCAGGATGAGCTGAATGAAACTACCATTGTGATTGGAGCTCAGGACATTCAGGGTGTTGACACTCTTCCGCCTGACATTACCGATCTGGAAAATGAGGTCCAGCAACAAATCGTTGAAGTGGAAGTTGTTTCATTTGCAACGGTTGAAGAGCAGCCTCTGTTCCCGGGAGGAGATGAAGCACTTCTGGAATTTATCCGGAAAAACACGACGTATCCACAGGAAGCTATTGATGCTCAGGTTTCTGGAAGAGTATTTGTCGGATTTGTTATCGATCAAAGAGGCAAGGTCACCAATGTGAAATTATTGCGTGGGGTGAGCCAGGCTCTTGATAACGAAGCTATGCGTGTGGTTAAATCCATGCCCGACTGGACTCCGGGTCGTCAGAACGGCAGACCGGTACGTGTTTCCTATCAGGTTCCGGTCAACTTTACTTTGCGCTGATGACGGATTTTTTCGGTAAAATATCGAAGCTCTTCCGGTACATCATGCCGCTGTTTTATCTGGCTGTCGGATTGATGCTGCTCTTCACGAATGTGGTAAAAGAAGAGTCAATAAAAATCCGGCTGACTTTGGGGATTCTTCTGGTTGCGTATGGAATATTCCGCGGCTGGAGAATTTACAAGGATCAGGGTAATCAGGAGGAAAATGAAACTACGACAGATTAGCTGTCTTGCTATTTTATCAACTCTGATGGTTTTCGGGACTTCCTGCCACAGGAAGGACCGAAAACCGGAGTTGACTACTCCGACCACCGGAGAAGTACTCCTTTATGCCGATGAGTCTTTCAGCCCGGTCATCGATCCGCTGCTGCAGGTTTTCAACGGCATCTATTCTTATGCAACGGTCAGTTGTAAATATCTTCCCGAAACGGATATTCTGAATGCGATGCTGAAGTTTGAAACTCCGATGATTTTCGCAACCCGGCCGCTTACCACGCAGGAAAAGGAGTTCTTTGCTTCACGGCAATATTCCCCCAAAGAGAATTTAGTGGCGATGGATGCCATTGCCCTGATTGTACATCCGTCAATGTCAGATTCCCTGATTTCGGTCGGGCAAATCCGGGATATCCTGACCGGAAAAATCCGGACATGGTCGCAACTTGGCTATAAATCTGAGCATGATAAAATTCAGGTGGTTTTCGATAATGAAGGTTCAGGAACTGTCCGTTTCATGATTGATTCCATCTGTAAGGGAGAGCCTTTCGGTCCCGGTTTGAGCGCCCTTAATGGCAATCAGCAGGTGATCGATTTTATTGCACGCAGTCCCGGTTCGATGGGAGTGATCGGAGTATCCTGGATCTGCGACAGTCGCGACCCGGTCAGTCTGGGTTATCTGAAAACCATCAAGGTTCTCAAGGTGAGCCGCACCACCCCTGCCCTTCCTGAAAATTCTTTCTTACCTTATCAAGCCTTCATTGGCAACATGTCATATCCTCTATTCAGAGGACTTTTTCAAATCAACGCAGAACCCCGTAACGGACTGGCATCCGGTTTCGCTTCATTCGTCTGCAGCTCAAGGGGGCAGCGTATTATCCTAAAAACCGGAATCATGCCAGTGTATCCAATTATCAGAAATGTAAAAATTACAGACTAACTAACGATGCAAACAACACGATTTTCAACTTTGATCGCAACCATCCTGCTGATGACTGCAGGAATCACCGGACAGGCTCAAAGCCCGGAAAACCTGGCCAAAATGGGACGTTTGAACCGGGCAAAAGATGGGTATGTCGCCCTGTACAATCAGGGCAGAACCGGTGAGCCGGATTTCTTTTACAATTTCGGTAAGCTCTATTTGAATCTGAACCTACCCGATTCTGCAGCATTTTATTTCCAGAAAGGAATAGAAGTTGACAAAACCAATCCGATGAACTATGTGGGCCTGGCACGTTATTATTACCTGAAAAATGATAGCATTCAGGCAAAATCAAGGCTGAAGACCGCATCACAGCTCTCCCGCAATAGCCCGGCATACAATATCGGCATGGCAGAACTGTATCTGCAGCCTCAGCCCAACCGGCCTGATCTGGCTGAAAAATTCCTTCTCAAGGCTCAGGACCAGAAAGGCATGAGGCCTCAGGCACATATTCTCAGGGGAGACCACTATCTCGAACAGGGACAAGCCGGCGATGCTTCGAATGAGTACAAGCAGGCCATCTACTTTGATAAAAACAATCCTATCCCGTATTTCAAGGCAGGTATTGTTTATTCAAAAGGCCGGATTTGGCTTGAAGCCATCAACTCGATGAAAAAAGCCATCGAATGTGACAGCACCTTTGCACCAGCTTACCGGGAACTTGGCGAAACATATCTACGCTTCGACAAATACCACCTCGCCCGTGAATCTTATGATAAATACATGACACTTGTTGAACCTGACGTCCGTGACCAGATCCGTTATGCTTCGATTCTGGTGCTGGACCGGGACTTTGAAGCAGCTTCAAAAATCATCAACAAACTGGTGGCTGAAAACGTGCAGGATCCAAAACTTCTCCGTATTCAGGCGTATTGCGATTTTGAAAACGGTAAGTATGAAACCGGACTGGCGTCAATCCGCAATTTCTTTGAAAAAGCAAGTCCGGATGAGCCGATTGCATCTGACTATGAATACTATGCACAGTTGCTCATGAAGAACAACCTCGACTCACTGGCCGTACCTCAATACCTTAAAGCCATCGAAATAGATACTACTCGAAGAGTGCTTTATGAGCAGATCGCCAAAATTTATGAGAAAAAGAAAGATGTGCGCAATGCAGCAAAATATTATGAATTAAACCTGGTCAACAAGGAACAGCCTACACAGGTAGATTATTTCAAAATCGGCTATCTGTATTATGGAGTGGCCTCCAGCCGGGATACCACCATGGATACGATTCAACGTGCCCAAAACATTGAAGATGCATCAAGGCTCTTTACCAAGGTATATGAACTGTCGCCCACTAACTATTTAGGCTATTTCTGGCAGGCTCGCACTCAGTCGCTGAAAGATCCGGAAACCTCAGTGGGATTGGCCAAACCCTATTACGAAAAAGCATTGTCGATCATGGACACAACGGCCAATCAGACCAAATTAAAAAGCAACATTGCTGAATCACGCAAGTACCTGGGATATTACCACTACCTGCGTTTTGAGGATGCTTCAATCAAAGCTGATAAAACACAGATTGCAGCATACCGCGATTCCGCATTGACTTACTGGAATAAAATCGTGGAGGCTGACCCGGCTGATACTAAAGCCATGGAAGCTATTAAAGCATTAAAGAAAAAATGACACTCATGATCTGATCGTGAGTTCGTCAGTTTTCGTGTTAGTTAGTTGTAGGAGACCGAGCCCGTCCAGGCCCGGTCTCTTTTTTTTTCGGAGTCCCGATTGAAAAACCTACCTTCACTCTCCATAAACCATTTGACGCTATGGAAACCATCTTATTGATAATCACCATCGTATTATTATTTGTCTGCATAGGATTACTCATTGCATTCAAGCCCGTCAAAACCGACGACCAGCATGATAAGTTATTATCTGAGATCGAGAAAACCACCTCCAGGATTGAGTCGGCTGTAAAAGAAGAGGTAAAATCCAACCGTCAGGAACTGAACACTACACTCACCACTTTCCAGCAATCTTTTCTGG